>NZ_JABUZF010000265.1:28915-40132 GCF_014897885.1 Halomonas sp. 3D7M
TACATTTTCACTACGTACCACTTCAGTACGCTCTATTTCACTACGTACTATTATACCTTCGTCTACTCACTACGTTAATACGAAGGCTTCTTTTATCTAGTCATACTCAATCAGTTCATGCTCAAAAGCCGGTACTTGCGGCACCGGCTTTTAAACTTGACTGGTTAGATGGTGCGACGCGTCGCCGCACCACCTAACGCCCCTATGATAACAAGCGAAGCTCCACGATTTAAGTGGCTTTGTGCAGCAACTTACGTAGCGATCGCATTTTTTTCATAGGATTAGGCGTTTACGTCGCATCAGCCAACAACATTTCACGAATTTTACCAATTGCACGGGTCGGATTTAGTCCTTTTGGACAAACCGCAACGCAATTCATGATGCCGCGGCAACGGAACACGGAGAACGGATCTTCCAGGCTGGTAAGACGTTCGCGGGTAGCCGTGTCACGTGTATCCGCAAGAAAGCGATAAGACTGAAGCAAACCAGCCGGACCGACAAACTTGTCTGGATTCCACCAGAACGATGGGCATGACGTAGAGCAGCATGCACAAAGAATACACTCATACAGGCCATCTAGCTTGTCGCGCTCTTCTGGTGATTGCAGACGCTCAATCGCCGGTGCAGGCTCATCGTTCTGCAAGTACGGTTGAATGCGCTCGTACTGCTTATAGAACAGCCCCATATCCACAACCATATCGCGGATAACCGGCAGACCCGGCAATGGGCGCAAGGTCAGCTTATTGCCTTTCACAACATCTGACAGCGGCGTAATACATGCCAAGCCGTTTTTACCGTTCATGTTCATGCCATCGGAACCGCATACGCCCTCACGGCAGCTGCGACGGAACGCAAGTCCGCTATCCTGCTCTTTCATCAGATGCAGAACATCCAGCACCATCAGATCGCGGCCTTTGGTATCGACCTGGAACTCCTGCATATAGGGCGCGGAGTCGGTTTCCGGATTGTAGCGGTATACGGATACCTGAAGGTTAGACATGGTGACTCCCTCTCGTCAGTGCAGAGATTAGTAGGTGCGAACCTTAGGCTCGAATGTATCAACAGTTTTCGGCTTGAAGTTAACGTCGCGCTTCTTCAGCTCTTTCGTGGCCGGGAAGTAAAGCGAGTGCTTCAGCCAGTTGACATCATCACGGTCAGGATAGTCGTAGCGCGAGTGCGCACCACGGCTCTCATTACGCTCAAGGGCAGCAATCGCCGTTGCTTCTGCCACTTCCATTAGGTTATCAAGTTCTAAAGCTTCAACACGCGCCGTGTTGAACGCATTGGACTTGTCAGGCAGGTGCGCATTGGCAATTCGGCTGCGCAGATCCGCCAGTTTCTTGACACCTTCCTGCATATTCTTCTCTTCACGGAATACACCGAAAGAAGTCTGCATGATGTCTTGGAGCTCTGCTTTAAGCTCAGGAATGCTCTCGCCACCTTCCGATTCATTCCAGCGCGTAATACGCTTCATCGCTGATTCAATATCAGATTCAGAAGCATCCAGGTAATCAATACCTTCGTTCAGCGCGCCTTCAATAAACATACCCGCCGCACGACCGAAGACCACCAGATCCAGCAGTGAGTTACCGCCCAAGCGGTTAGCACCGTGAACCGATACACACGCCGCTTCACCACAAGCAAACAAACCGTTAACGATATGATCGTTGCCGCTTTCGTCCTGGGTAATTGCCTGACCATGAATATTGGTCGGAATACCGCCCATCATGTAGTGACAAGTAGGCACGACAGGAATCGGATCTTTAGCAGGATCAACGTGAGCAAACGTTTTCGACAGCTCAACGATACCCGGCAGGCGCTTACCAAGAACTTCTTCGCCCAGGTGATCAAGCTTCAAGAAGACGTGATCGCCCTTCTCGCCACAACCACGACCTTCCAGAATTTCCATGACCATTGAGCGAGCAACAACGTCACGGCCTGCCAAGTCTTTGGCGTTCGGCGCATAACGTTCCATGAAGCGTTCGCCATCTTTATTGATCAGGTAACCACCCTCACCACGGCAACCTTCAGTGACCAGCGTACCCGCACCATAAATACCGGTCGGGTGGAACTGCCACATTTCCATGTCCTGCATCGGGAAGCCAGCACGTAGCGCCATGCCGATACCATCGCCAGTATTGATCAAGGCATTAGTAGTAGAGGCATAGATACGACCTGCACCACCCGTGGCCAGAACAGTGGCTTTCGATTTAACGTGGACAACTTCGCCAGTTTCGATGCACATGGCGATACAACCGACCACATCACCGTTGCTGTTTTTCACCAGATCTACCGCGTACCACTCATTCAAGAACGTGGTGTTGTTCTTGAGGTTGTTTTGGTAGAGCGTGTGAAGCAGTGCGTGGCCAGTACGGTCAGCGGCTGCACAGGTACGTGCCGCCTGACCGCCTTCGCCGAAGTTTTTCGACTGGCCACCAAACGGACGCTGATAAATACGGCCATTATCAAAGCGCGAGAACGGCAGCCCCATGTGCTCAAGTTCAAACACCGCTTTCGGGCCTTCTGAACACATGTACTCAGCTGCGTCTTGGTCGGCAATGTAGTCGCCGCCTTTAACAGTGTCGTACATGTGCCAGCGCCAATCATCGTTCGGATCTGACGATGCGATGGCGCAAGTAATACCACCCTGGGCAGAAACCGTGTGAGAGCGTGTCGGGAACACTTTGGACAGTACGGCTGTCTTTTTGCCAGATTTGGCAAGTTCTAAAGCAGCACGCAAGCCAGAGCCACCGCCACCGATGATAATGGCGTCAAATGTCAGGCTACGAAGGTTAGACATGTATCAAGCTCCCCACAGAATTTGAATGCCCCACACCAGATATACGAAGATGGCCAGAATAATCAGAGTCTGGGCACCCACGCGCAGGCGAGTGGACTTGAGATAATCGGTGGTGACCGTCCACAAACCGATCCAGGCGTGCGCTGCAATGGAAACAAATGCGAGCAGCGAGAAAATACGCATCCAAGTTTGATCGAACAGTCCACTCCAAGCGTAGTAATCCAGATTAGGATTGAGCAGCAGGTAGGCGACGATAAAGACGGTATATACAGCCAGGATTACCGCTGAAACGCGCTGCATTAGCCAATCGGATAACCCGCTACGGCCAAAACTTGTGATGTTGGTTACCATACCCAAACTCCTGCCAGGATGATCAGAACGACACTGACGACAACAGTGATTTGTGCTTTTTTCACGCCACCTTCTAGGGTCACGCCGATATCCGCATCCATCAACAGGTGTTTGATACCTGCTACAAAATGGAATGCCAATGCGGATAACAATCCCCAGGCAATGAACTTGGCGAAAAAGTTATTGGCCAATGCGTTGCTGACGGCATCAAAGCCAGCCGGAGACGATAGTGATTTACCCAGCGCCCAAAAAGCGAAGATCAGGCCAACGAAGAGGATGACACCCGTAATACGGTGTGTAATCGACGTTAGCGCCGGTAGTGGGAAATGTATCGTAGTAAGGTCTAAGTTTACGGGTCGTTTGCTATTCACGGCGTTATACACACTCTCTTGGCCCGCTCTGCGACAGGTCGGGCATGGCCCGAGCGGGCAGTGGTTGCTGGAAGGGGCTCGGCCGTTGCCAAGTCGAGCACGACCTCCTACCTGCCGGTCGCGCGCCGTGGATTATAAGAACCTTCGCCCCTGCTGACAAACCGAACTCAAGCTTAACTCGACTATGGTGCAAGAAAATTGAGGTCAACCTGAGTCGATTTTGCGTTGCAGCATGGTTATAGTGACAGGAGATTGATGGTTTGATAAGTCCGTTAACGTGTCGTCAACCCCCTGACGCCTCTACCACGAACTCCACACTTACCATATACAAAGATTGCCCAATACAACAACAGCTGTACAAGGATACCTAGCGCTTAGGCTAATTGACAAAATGTCGCACACTTCTATAGTAGGCGAGCCTTTTCGCCGGCGCGGTATGCGAAACAACGACATTACGTCCCAAACCGAATTCGAAAGGAGGCCAGCATGGCTGACAGGAAAGCGACATTGACGGTAGACGGTCTAGAAAAATCGATCGAACTACCCATGTATTCCGGCACACTTGGCCCCGACGTCATCGACGTACGCGGCTTAGGTGCTGAAGGCCTGTTTACCTACGATCCCGGCTTCATGGCCACCTCTTCCTGCCAGTCCGCTATCACTTATATTGATGGCGGCAAGGGCGTGCTGCTACACCGCGGCTACCCTATCGACCAACTGGCCAAAGAGTCTAATTTTGTCGAGGTATGCTACACCCTGCTATTCGGTGAGCTACCTAACGATGAACAGTATGCAGATTTCGAGTCGCGCATTCGTAACCACACCATGGTGCACGACCAAATCAACAATTTCTTCAAAGGGTTCCGCCGCGATGCGCACCCAATGTCTATCCTTTGTGGCGTCGTTGGCGGCCTAGCTGCTTTCTACCATGACCACATGGACATCACCCAAGAAGAAGATCGCGTGATCAGCGCTATTCGCCTCATTGCAAAAATGCCGACCCTGGCCGCAATGTCGCACAAGTATAATGTTGGCCAGCCGTTCAACTACCCCCGCAACGACCTGAGCTATGCAGAAAACTTCCTCTACATGATGTTCAGCAACCCATGCGAAGAGTACAAAATCAATCCGGTATACGCGAAAGCCATGGACCGCATCTTTATGTTGCACGCGGATCATGAGCAAAACGCTTCGACCTCTACAGTACGCTTAGCAGGCTCAACCGGCGCCAACCCCTTTGCCTGTATCAGCGCCGGTATTGCGGCACTTTGGGGTCCTGCACACGGCGGCGCCAACGAAGCCGTACTGAATATGCTTGATGAAATTGGCGACGACTCTGAAGAAAACATTCAGCGGTTTGTCGACAAAGCCAAAGATAAAGATGACCCCTTCAAGCTGATGGGCTTTGGGCACCGCGTATATCGCAACTTTGACCCGCGCGCCAAAGTAATGAAAGAGACCTGTGATGAAGTCCTTGCTGAGCTTGGCTTAGCTGACGACCCGCAGCTCAAAATCGCCAAGCGCCTTGAGCAAATCGCCCTTGAAGACGAGTACTTCATTGAGCGCAAGCTGTATCCAAACGTCGACTTCTACTCTGGCATCATTCTCAAAGCCATGGGCATACCGACCAATATGTTTACCGTTATTTTCGCGGTATCTCGCACCATTGGCTGGATCTCTCACTGGCATGAAATGCTCAGCGAAAGCTACAAAATTGGCCGCCCGCGTCAGCTGTATATTGGCCACGACATGCGCGATTATCCTAAAAAATAACGCCACGGTAACAACGTAGCGTCACTAGGATAATAAAAGGCCACCCACGGGTGGCCTTTTGCTTATCGTAAATTCTTTTTTTATTACTCTACACAAAATATTCCACACCCCTAGCACTCATCACACACCCACAAGGTGCTCTATGCGAACCATCACTACTGTTGCTTTTATTGGCCTGGGCGTTATGGGCTACCCCATGGCAGGCCATCTTGCCAAACAAGGCCTTACAACGCGTGTTTACAACCGCACAAGCAGTAAAGCAGATACTTGGGCAAACGAGTATGGCGGCACCGTACACGCCACCCCCAAAGAAGCCGCTGACGGCGCTGACCTTGTTTTGATATGCGTAGGTAATGACGACGACGTCAGGCAAGTAACTACCGGCACCGACGGCGTGCTAAGCAGCATGACAACCGGCACCTACCTGATCGACCACACCACTGCCTCTGCAGACCTCGCTCTGGAACTAGACACCACCTGCCGCGAGCAAGGCGTAGCCTTTTTAGACGCCCCCGTCTCCGGCGGGCAGCAAGGGGCTGAAAATGGCGCACTGACGATTATGTGTGGTGGTGAGCAGACACACTTTGACGCTGTCCACCCCATCCTTAATCACTACGCCCGTGCCGTCACACTGATGGGCAGCGCTAGCAGTGGCCAGCTGACTAAAATGGTTAACCAGATTTGTATTGCTGGCTTAGTACAAGGTCTTGCCGAAGGCCTCCATTTCGCCGAACAAGCAGGTCTGGATCAACAACAGGTAATTGATGTGGTATCCAAGGGTGCCGCTGGTTCATGGCAGATGGAAAACCGCCACAAAACGATGATTGCCAATGAGTACAATCATGGCTTTGCAGTGGACTGGATGCGCAAAGATTTAGGCATTTGCTTAGAGCAAGCTCGTCGACTGAGCGCCACGCTACCCGTCACCGCCCTTGTTGACCAATTTTATGCTGATGTGCAACGTATGGATGGAGGACGCTGGGACACTTCGTCGCTCTTGAAGCGCCTCCAAAAGCCAGAATAATGCTTGACTTTTAAGCGCCTCGATCTTGAAAAGGGTTTTCCACACTATCTGTGGATAACCCTGTTCACAACCACTACAAAACGTCCCACAATCGCCATGAACAGTGACCCAGCCTTAAATTGATCATTTTTTAACCTAATGTAACTTATTGATTTAAAAGAAATAATGCTAAATCACTGATTTTTTGAGACAACAGCTCAGGGTTGTGCACAACCCCTTCTGCAAACTTGCAAAAGTGGACAAGTCAAGCACAAAATCGCCCAAAAACGATTGAAATGAGAATGATTTCAGCCAACAGCCATAATAACGGGAACGCAAAAAACGACAGATGAGTTGCCTCATTGCCTTTAATTAAAATGCGTATTTTGAGAAATGTTTGCCGACAATAAATCTGCAAATAAATTTCGAGGAAGTAGGAGATGGCGTCCCATAGGGGGTTCGAACCCCTGTTACCGCCGTGAAAGGGCGGTGTCCTAGACCACTAGACGAATGGGACGTTATTAACCTAAATAAATACGGCCTTGAGACGCTATATTGAAAACTTTGTATTGAAAACCAGAGTTTTCGATATTGGTGGAGCCTAGCGGGATCGAACCGCTGACCTCAACACTGCCAGTGTTGCGCTCTCCCAGCTGAGCTAAGGCCCCACATGTCTCGAAGACGGAGCGTATGTTACTGATTACGCCCGCCTTCGTCAAGCCTTTCAAGCACCCTTTTCAAGCACTCGTATTACAGACACCTTTAGAAAGCCCGCTAGTGCCATATCCTAAACATCAACTAGACATTAGAGATCACGAAACTCTTTTTCAAAGCGTTTGGCTTGCTTCTTGGAAACACCGCCTAATACGTCAATGGCACTACGTAGCCGTGCTCGCGTCACGTCGGAACCTAAGATCGCCATGGCATCCATTACAGAGGTGCTCGACGTGCTGCCCGTAATGGCAATAAAGACAGGGGCAAGGAAAGCCTTCATCTTAATATCGAAATGCTCAGCAAGCACTTTAACGTCTGCCAAGAGCACTTCTTTCGTCCATGCAGGCACGGCTTCAAAACGCCACACCAAGAACTGCAGCAGCTTAACCAGTTCTTCTTTCTCAAGCTTCACGCTAGCAAAGTCGTTTTCCGTTAGCGCAGGCAGCCCAGAGAAAAAGTGCCCCGCCAGCGGAATTACTTGGGAAAGGGTTTCCACACGAGGACGCACCTGAGGAAGTATTTGTTTCACGTACTCTTCATTGAATGCCCATTCCCGAAGCGCCTGAAGCAGCGCATCGTCATCTAAGTCTTCACGAATATAAACGCCGTTCAACCAGGTCAATTTTTCCAAATCAAACACTGGCCCACCTAACGATACTCGCTGAATATCAAACTCAGCCATCATATCTGACAGGCTAAACTTCTCGCGCTCGTCAGGCATCGACCAACCCATACGGCCTAAGTAATTAGTGACGGCCTGAGGCAAGAACCCCATACGACGATAGTAGTTAATCGACGTCGGGTTTTTGCGCTTGGATAGCTTGGACTTATCGGGATTACGCAGTAGCGGCAAATGGCACAACTGCGGCATTTCCCAGCCGAAGTATTCATAAAGTAACTGATGCTTAGGCGCTGAATTAATCCACTCTTCGCCGCGCAGCACATGGGTAATGTTCATTAGGTGATCATCAACCACGTTTGCCAGATGATAGGTAGGCATGCCATCCGACTTCAGCAGAATTTGAGCATCAACTTGCGCCCATTCAACTTCGATTGTGCCGCGCAACATATCGTTCACCACACAAACGCCGGTGCTCGGTACCTTCATGCGAACGACATAAGGCCAGCCTTCCTGCTCACGACGAGCCTGCTCATCCGCAGCCAACGCTAAGTCAACGGGTTTCAAAGCCAAGTGCATACCCGCCGCTTTGCGAGCTTCCCGCAGTTCACCCAACTCTTCACTGGTGCGGTAACACTTAAAGGCATGCCCCGCATCCATAAGCTGCTGGGCGTACTGGGCGTAGATATCACCACGCTCGCTTTGTCGATATGGGCCGTGAGGGCCGCCCACATCAGGGCCCTCATCCCACTCCAGCCCTAGCCAACGTAACGAATCTAAAATCATCTGTTCTGATTCAGCGGTAGACCGAACCCGATCGGTGTCTTCAATGCGCAGAATGAACTGGCCACCATGCTGGCGCGCAAAACAGAGATTAAACAGCGCGATATAGGCAGTACCTACATGCGGATCACCCGTTGGAGAAGGCGCGATACGAGTACGAACGGTCATCAAAATGTCCTTTTGGCAATAAAGCGTCTCGGCATTATACGCACCCTTAAGGCAACCAGCAGTACCTTGCAGGGAACGAGTTTGACTTAAAAGCGTCTGATCAGAAGTTGGAGGCTCATTAATAGGAAGATGCGCGTTAAAGCACAATCGCTTAGTATGGCGAAGCCCCTATGATTCGTGTTCATACTTGAGAGCGCCTCGCGATTTCTAGTATGCACAGAGCGCCGCCGAATAGGGTGGAAGTACACTCAACGAGCTTGTTTAGCTCAACGATAGGAAAATGAAATGGAATCGCTAGGCTCACGTATAAAGCAACTGCGGCTTCGGGCCAAGCTCAACAAAGCTGCCCTCGCACGTAAAGTAGGCGTATCAGATGTCACCATTTCTTACTGGGAATCCGGTGCTATCAAACAAATCGGCCACGAACGCCTTGTTGCGCTCGCCGATGCCCTTGATTGCTCTTTGGCAACCCTACTAGAAGGTGACAGTGCCGCCCCTCTGTTGATCCTGACACATACTGGTCCCCTCCCCTGGGAACAGGTTCAGGCAACTATGATGACGGTGCCGCATCATCTGCCGCTAAAGATTGACTGGAAAGCTCCCTGCATAATGGCAACCCCCGGCCAAGAAACGGATTTCTCACCGGTGTTAGCAGGCGACTTAGTGCTATTAGGCCCTACCCATGTATTTCACAAAGCTGGTCATTATCTGATCCAGCAAGAACAAGGTTATGTTATTGAGCATTTTGCTAAAGCGCCCAGTGACACCACCATACATGCGGTACTGCTAGCACACTGGTCTCCTGCCTAAAGCATCTTTATCCCCCCACGTCCTACATTTCTTCAACTACGTCCACCTGGTCGCGCGTACGTCTTGGTTCACTGCCCACTAAGAAACTGCGCGAGTAGGTGGCAACCTGCCCTAATCCATGGCGAGTTTGGCTAACCAGCTCGCCAGCCAAATGCTCCCCTTCACTGCCAATGCGCGCCTGAACCACTTCTGGCTGCACGGCGGCTTCTGAAAGCTGGACCTGCACACTATATCGTCCATCCGGTAAGCCACTGCCAGAACCAAAGGGGCCAGCATTAAACCGCCCTTGTAAAACACTGGTACGCTCCTGCCAACGCACGCGGCTTATCTCACGCTCAATGGTTACCTGAATAAGAGCGCCGTCCGGCAGGTTGGTTTCGCCTTCTACCATTAAACGACGATCAGAGCGCAGAGAGGCCCTAGCCGAAATGGCTACAACGAGAGGATCGACCACCTCTTGTGGTTCGGCACTTTGCTGTGGGCTAGGCACTTCAACGACCGGCTCAGGCGACTCTGAGGGTGACTCCTCCTCCTGACCGCCACAACCAGCCAGCAGCAGCACGCTCACCAACACTAAACTGATACCACCTAGTGTCTTATGCATAGAGACTCCTCAACAACGAAATATCAGCTTACCACTGCCTAGCCCTCATCACATTGAATAAGACCGCAAAACAAGCAAAGTGCTGCAGGGCTCAAAAGGCTTATTTCATTGACAAACGAAACTAATTTCGTTTTTGTGGATTCAATACCTACGCGCCGGACTTTGAACAAGCGATATTCACCTTCCACCTTTGCCGGCCTCTACCCTCACAATTGAGCCGCGTGTGCTTTGTACTCAAACCCGCTTTTTGCGTACAATCGCTCGCCAACGACTCCCCCTGCTGTTAAGCAACCACGACTGGCTTATACCGCATCGAATGATGCAAGTGATTGATATGACTAAAACAAGCCCAGCAGATGCTGCTCGTCTGTTTTCCGTGGCACCTATGATGGATTGGACAACCCGCGATTACCGCGCGTTTGCACGCACGTTAACCAAGCGGACATTGCTGTATACCGAGATGGTGACCACTGGTGCCATTTTGCATGGAACGCCCCGTGAGCGCTTTTTAGGCTATAGCGATGTAGAGCATCCGATTGCGTTGCAATTGGGTGGCAGCGATGCGGGAGAGCTGGCCGAGTGTGCAGCCATTGCCGAGGCGTGGGGTTACGACGAAGTCAATCTGAATGTCGGCTGCCCCAGCGACCGGGTGCAGAACAATATGATTGGCGCTTGTTTGATGGGCCACCCTGAAAAAGTGGCGGCGGCGGTGAAAGCTATGCAGGCGGCAGTGTCGATTCCGGTCACGGTGAAGTGCCGTATCGGGATAGACGATCAGGATGAAGATGCTGACTTGGCGCGGTTTATTGAGATTGTGGCGGCTGCAGGTTGCAACATCTTTACGGTTCACGCGCGCAAAGCTTGGCTGCAGGGTTTGTCGCCTAAGCAAAACCGGGATGTACCGCCCCTTAACTACCCCCGCGTGCATCGTCTGAAGCAGAGCCACCCAGAGCTGCATATTGGCATTAATGGGGGGATTAAAACCCTAGCCGAGTGCAAAGCCCAGCTTGAGCACATAGATAGTGTGATGGTGGGCCGCGAGGCGTATCAAAACCCGTGGCTACTCGCCGGGGTCGATGAGCAGCTATTTGGTGAAGCGGGGCCTGCGCGTACGCGCTTGGAAGCGGCTAACGCATTTCGCCCGTATATTCAGCAGCGGTTAGATGAAGGGGCCAAGCTGAATCACATTACCCGCCATTTGCTGGGGTTATTTCAGGGCTG
>NZ_JABUZF010000265.1:40178-53795 GCF_014897885.1 Halomonas sp. 3D7M
CTGTCTGAACACGCGCACAAAGAGGACGCGGGCCTGCGCCTTTTCGATGAAGCGCTTAGCTTAGTTCGCGAACCCGAAACAGAGACTCAGGAAGCACTACAGCCCGCGACCTAGCTCGGCTGCGGGCTGCATATTAAGACGAACGCCTAGCGGCTTGGACGCGCTAGGTGTAAAACGCCGCTATGGATTGCGAACGCCCTGCTCAATCCGCTCGCCGACCTCTTGATCAATATTGCGCCAGTACTCAAAAGCACGTGCTAATACAGGCTCGGTAACGCCACCGGATAAGTGTCCTACCACATTCGACACTAAGCGATCACGCTGGGCATCATCCATTACTTCACGCACTAGCGCATGGGCTTGGCTCCAGTCGTCATCGTCTTTTCTGAGCGTATAGGCCGCACGTACAAACTTTCCGTCTGTTGACCACACCGCGTCTTCTGGGTAGCGCTGAGCATCGGCTTTCGGCCCGCCTTTGCTATTGGGCGTATACACCGGATCGGTAGCGTGCCGAATACGCATCGCACCACCTTGGCTATAGCTGTGCACGGGGCATTTTGGGGTATTCACTGGGATATGCTTGTAGTTCACACCCAAGCGGGCACGGTGAGCGTCAGCATAAGAGATAGAGCGTGCCAATAGCATTTTGTCCGGTGATAATCCGGTCCCCAGCACCATGTTATTAGGCTCAAACGCGGCTTGCTCAATTTCGCTATGAAAATCCGTGGGATTACGGTCGAGCGTCAGCTTACCAACTTCGATTAACGGGTAGTCTTTATGAGACCACACTTTGGTCAAGTCAAAAGGATTCACTCGGTAGGTCTTGGCATCATCAAACGGCATAATCTGCATGTTGAGCGTCCACGTAGGATAGTCGCCCCGCTTAATGGCCTCAAACAAGTCACGACGATGATAATCGGCATCACTGCCGGCCATCTGATCGGCCTGCTCTTGGGTCATGCATTTAATCCCCTGATCAGTTTTGAAGTGATACTTCACCCAAAACCGTTCTCCTTCAGCATTTACCCACATATAGGTGTGGCTGGAGTAACCGTTCATGTGCCGCCACGTGGCTGGCACGCCTCGATCGCCCATCAACCATGCCACTTGGTGAGCTGACTCAGGTGCCAGTGTCCAAAAATCCCACTGCATATCGTGGTCACGCAGGCCATTATCCGCTCGGCGTTTTTGCGAGTGAATAAAGTGTTGGAATTTCATCGGGTCGCGGACAAAAAACACGGGGGTATTGTTACCCACCATGTCGAAGTTGCCTTCTTCGGTATAAAACTTAATCGAGAAACCGCGGGGGTCGCGCCATGTGTCAGGGCTGCCGCTCTCCCCGGCGACAGTCGAAAAACGAATCAGCACGTCGGTCTTAGTGCCCGGCTGTAGAAACTTGGCTTTGGTATAGTGGCTAACATCGTGGGTTACTTCAAAATGCCCAAACGCACCACTCCCCTTTGCATGAGGTTGGCGGTCAGGAATCATTTCACGGTTAAACGCCGCCATTTGCTCCATCAAATAGTGATCATGCATAACAATGGGGCCATCAGGGCCTACTGACAGAGCATGCTCGTCGCTTGAAACCGGAATACCTGACTCATTCGTAGTGGGATGCTGGCTATCACTGCTCATGACACTTCCTCCTTGTCATATTCGACATGGCACGATTCGTACCACTGGAAAAAGGCCGCCTTTAACAGGCTATATTAATCTAAGCTAAAGCGGCCACCCCACAGATATAGCCAACTCACGTGCATCACGCCACCTGTGACTCGGTCACTCTCTCTATTAAGCCAATAGTTTTTAGCTATAATTTTTTAATGAAAAGCCTTTAACAATAATTTTCAACAACGGCTTGTGAGCAGATGTTCAAAGGTCTCTTGGTAGAACACCGTTACTTAGTAACAGTGCTCATCATCAGTACCAAGTACCAAAGCCGAGTATCAATACATCGCATCAGGCTGAGGCGTCAGGCTTGATTGAAAATTTTCAATCGCCGTCTCAGCTTCTTCAATCTCATCAAAGCGGGCGATGTGATAAAGCGCTTCACCTTCGTTCGCTAGCGGCAGACGGCTCATACCAATAACAATGCCGTCGGCCATAGAGAGCACCTCACCTTCATCATTGCCGAAGGGGTCTGCCACTTTACCGAGCACCTCGCCTTTTGCTACCCGAGCGCCCAGGCGCACCTTAGGACGCAAAATGCCATCAATAGGCGCCCTCGCCCAGCTGGAGCCATTGGCAAGTTCAGCAGGCATTGGCGAGCGGCGACGCTGCTCGCCGGTCAGCATACCTAAACGGCGCATCACGCGTAAAACGCCACGCACGCCGGGGGCAATTGCCCACTCATCAAAACGTAGCGCCTCACCAGCTTCATAAGTAAGCACCGGAATGCCACGGTTCTGAGCATAGTGGCGTAAGCTACCTTCGCGGAGCTCTGCATTGAGTACCACAGGGGCACCAAACGCATCGGCCATGCGCTCAGTTTCACTGCCTGGCTGTAACTGAGCACGAATTTGCGGAAGATTGGTGCGATGAATAGCACCCGTATGCAAGTCGATAATATGCGTGGCGTGATCGACAATTTCATCGCGAAATAGCGCCGCAATACGCCCACCTAACGAGCCCTTTTCACTGCCCGGAAAACAGCGGTTCAAATCTCGTCGATCTGGTAAATAGCGCGTTTGCTGTAAAAAACCGAAAACATTGACGACGGGTACAGCAATTAACGTGCCACGCAAGCTATTGATTGCTTTGGAACGCAGTAGGCGACGAACAATTTCAACTCCATTAATTTCATCGCCATGAATCCCTCCACATACCAGCATGACCGGGCCATCTTTACGCCCATGCACGACTTCGACCGGAATATGCAGCTGCGTGTGGGTATACAGGCGTGCTACAGGCACATCAATTTGTAAGCGTTGGCCAGGCATTACAGTGCGCCCAGCCAGGGTAAAGGGTGCTCGCGCCATGCTGAGAATCCTATAGCGTGCCTAATAACGGTTTCGTTTCGAAACGGCGTTTCCAAATTAATCTTATACGCTTTTTACTGACAAATGACGAATTTGTTAATCCACGTTATGAGCTAAAGTAATTAACCATACAGTTTTGAATGTAAAAAGTGGTGCACATAAGATAAAATGGGCGTATCACGTGTCAATTACTGAGGTTACGTTTTTATATGGCAAGAAAAACCAAAGCGGAGGCTGCTGCAACTCGCGAAGCGCTGTTGGATGCGGCTGAAGAGGTGTTTTTCGCAAAAGGCGTAGCTCGCACATCGCTGGAGCAAATTGCTCGTCACGCCGACCTGACGCGCGGTGCTGTTTATTGGCATTTTAAAAATAAAGGCGACCTTTTTATGGCGCTAGTGGAGCGTGTGCACATGCCCTTCCAGTCACTAATGGAAGAGGTAAATAACGCCGACCCGACTATCTCACCACTAACTGCCATACAACTTGCCTGCCATGCCGGCTTAAACCGCATGGAGCAGCCATCCCATCAGCGCATTTTATCAATTCTGCTGCATCGCTGTGAATTCTTTAGCGATATCAACCCGATTCAGATGCAAGATGAGATCGCAGACGAGTGTTTTGATGAAATGCTGTCGGTATTTCAACTGGCCCAACAGCAGCAGTTGCTACGCGCTGATCTAACCCCTGAGGTGGCAACGCGGCTTATGCAGGCAGCACTGGGTGGCTTGTTTCATGACTGGCTGCGAAATCCAGAATCTTTTTCATTGCGCGAACGCGGCGGTGAGCTCATCGATACATTAATCACCATGATGAAGCGCTAACCATCTCGCTGCAATGCAGCAACACACCTATACTGAACGGATTGTCAGCATAGGATAATTTTATGGATGCATTGGAATTTGTTCGTATCCGCGAACTTGATATCGCTGTGCGCATTTGGAATCCCGACGCACCCCGCACGCTGATGGCATGGCATGGCCTTGCGCGCCACGGCGGTGATTTCGAAGCCCTAGCCCATCAGATGGGCAGCGAATGGCGTATTCTTGCGCCAGATACACCTGGTCGCGGCCTTTCCAGCTGGTCACTGTTTCCTGCCCACGATTATCTCTACAGCCACTACATGACCGTGGCGATAGGCGTGCTAGATCATTTTCAATTAAAGCAGGTCGACTGGCTGGGCACTTCCATGGGCGGGCTATTGGGCATGCTGCTGGCTGCTGACAAAACACATCAACATCGGATTTCTAGGCTTATCCTGAACGATGTTGGGCCTGAGTTGAATAAAGACGGCCTAATCGCGCTCTCCAGTTATTTCAGCCTAACTCACCGTTTTACGAACTTTGCAGACCTACAAAAAGAGCTGACACAGCACTACGCAAGCTTTGGAATCACCTCTGATGATGAATGGCAAGCGCTGGCATTGGGAAGCGCACGACGACTCCCTGATGGTAGTTGGACCTATCACTTCGACCCCCGTATTGGCGAGCAATTTATCCATGACACACCGCGAGACACATGGGCAGATTGGGCAAATATTCACTGCCCTGTGATGGTGATTCGAGGTGCCGAATCAACCTTACTGGATGCCGAAACGCTGCCGCGTATGAAAGAGGTGCAACCCAGCTTAGTTACTTTCACCGCCCCAGGCTGTGGCCATGCCCCTATGCTGAATCAACCCGAGCAAGTAACACCGCTCCGTCAGTTTCTCGACACGCCACTCAGCGCCTTCCCCCGTAGCAAACCAACAAGCGTCACCGCCACTTCGCACCCTGTTGGCCAGTGGCTCATTAAGCAGTGGCGGCGCCTATTTGGCTAGACAATACGTTGGCTAGACAACATTCGCTAGGTGGAATAGCCGTTTGAATGATGCTTGCGGTGCAAGCGCAGCTTATTCACGCGAACGCGCGTATCGAGATACTGTTGCTCAAGCACACTGCGGTACGCGCCTTCGTTGGCAAGATATTTCACAAGCACTCGGCGTTCGCCAGCTTGCGGGCAGTCCCCCGCTTTGCAATGCAATTTGACGGCGCTGCTGGGTTCATTTTCCAGCTGAGCAGATGCATATTCATCATTCTGGCGTTCCGAGACAACGACCGTAGCGCCCAATAAACAGCGGCGATTGAATGGCTGATAGCGATGAAGCGCGCGTTGCAATGAATGGCACACGGCTGCCGCAACTGGCGACGCAACTGCAAATGAGATCCACAGCACGAGCACACCGACAGGCACCCTCAACATACCCAGCGATAACCAGCGGAGGGCTAGTAGCTCAATAGCCAGCGAAATAGCACCCGCGAAAAGTACCAAGAAGCTTAACGCAAGCGTGGCAGGTACACCTGCAAAGCCTAAAGACACCAGTGTGCTGGCCATATGATCGTCGCGTAGGCTATCGCGCTCAAATAGCTCCAACGGTGCAAGCCTGATTAACACCAGCAGCCAGTAGAGCGATATCAAAGCCAACAAGAAGGTAAAGACAATCGTTGGAAATTGCAGTACGGCGGAAACAAGTGATTGCATCATGGCGTGTTCTCCTCCAGACGAAGCCTGGTGATGTTTTCGCTTGACGTTATATTTATTAGCACAAGCTAAAAACAGGGTCTCTTTTAGCGTAGACCACCTTACGCGTTTATGTGGTTCTCTAATTGCTCTTGATCAAGTTTGTAAAAAAAACGGGCACCATGAAAACATGGTGCCCGCTAGCAAGTCGCTAAACAGCGTTATGCTTAGTCGTGACCTAGCGCTGCCTGCTCGTTGTTACCATCCCGGTCAGGGTGGCGTTTCCGATAGAGCCAATCAGACACCGTGGCAATCATTGCGTAGAAGCTTGGAATAAACAGGCTTCCCAGCACGGCAACAGACGCCATACCGACCGCAACGGTGGTACCTATGTGGTGGCTACTCACATCGCTCGCGCCAGAGGCCAGTGCCAATGGCAAGGTACCGAAGATAAAGGCCAGTGAGGTCATAACGATAGGACGGAAACGGAGCTCCGCGGCGGTAATCGCTGCTTCACGAATCGACTTACCATGCTCTTTGCGCTGCAACTCCGCAAACTCAACGATAAGGATCGCGTTCTTAGCGGCCAAGCCAACAACCACCAGCATCCCAATCTGGACATAGACACTGGTATCCAGGCCTCGCAACGCAATACCACCCACGCCGCCCAAGAAAGCAAACGGCGTGGCAGTAAGTACCGCTAGTGGTAGCGACCAACTCTCATACTGTGCCGCCAGTATCAAGAACACCATCAAAATACCAAACACAATGGCGAGCAAAGCGGTATTGCCAAGGTTAGACTCTTGGTAGGCAGTCCCCGTCCAGCCCATTCCCCAGTTTTGGCCCAATGTTTCCTGAACCACTTCCTCCATCGCTGCAATAGCCTGTGTAGAGCTGTAGCCTGGCGCTGGATTACCCTGGAACTGAGCCCCCGCATAAACACCGAAGCGAGAAACAACAGATGGACCCGTTTGGCGTTCGAGCGTTACAAACTCAGAAAGAGGAATGCGCTCACCATTGCCACCACGTACATAAACGCTGCTCACATCATCGGGCGTTTTACGGAATTTATCTTCATTCTGTAAATAGACCTGGAAGTTACGGTTTTGGTAGCTAAAGAAGTTAACAAAACCATTACCGAAGGTGTTGGCTAGCGCCGAGTTGATATTCTCAAGGGCGACACCATAGCTCAGCGCTTTTTGCTGATCTATTTCCGCACGGTAAGAAGGCACATTGACGTTAAACGTTGTAAAAACGCGGCTTAATGCCGGGTGCTGGTTAGCCGCCTGCATAATTTGCAATGACGCTTGATACAACTCGCGAGGTGACGAGCCTTCAAAAGATTGCAAATAACCGGTGAAACCACCCGTTGTTGAAAGCCCCATGATCGGCGGTACGTTAAACGCCATCGCAGAACCACCATCAATGCTCGCCCCCAACTGCATAATACGGCCAACCAACTCATTAGCCGTTAAGTCACGTTCTGCCCAGGTTTTCATGTTGATAAACATAATGCCCCGTGCAGTATTGACCGCACTCGACAGAATGTCGTATCCCGCGACAGCAGAGGAGTACTCAACGCCCGGAATGGCTTCTATCTGTGAGCTAAGCTCATTCATATAGGCTTGGGTTCGGCTAAGCGACGCAGCATCGGGCAATGAAACGCTAACCAGCACGATACCTTGGTCAGTTTCCGGCACAAGTGTGGAAGGCGTATTTGCATAGAGCCAGTAAGAACCGGCCCCCACCGCCACAGTCAGCGCAAGCGCTAACACCCAGAAACGCACCAGCTTTTTCACAAACCACATATAAACGGCGGTAAAACCAGCGAAGAAGCGGTCAAACAGGCGCAGCGGCGTGGTAATCGCACGCCGGAACGCGGACTGTTTCGTTTTATGCAGGTTATGCTTAATGAAGATGGCCGACAGCGCAGGGGTGAACGTCAGTGCCATCAGCGCCGATAGCGCCACCGATATCGCCACGGTAATCGCAAACTGCTGATAAATTTGGCCGGTAAAACCGCCCAGGAACGCCACGGGTACAAACACCGCCGCCATAATCAGCGATGTGGCAATAACCGGGCCACCCACCTCTTTCATCGCGCGGATAGTGGCATCACGAACCGTAATATCGTCCTCTTCGCTCAATACCCGTTCAACGTTCTCCACCACCAGAATCGCATCATCCACCACGATGCCTATCGACAGCACCAGAGCGAAAAGCGTTAGAAGGTTGATTGAGAAGCCAAACAAGTAAAAACCAGCAAAGGTACCGATAACCGAGACCGGCACGACCGACATAGCAATGACCGTAAAGCGCCAGTTCTGCAAGAAGATGAACAGAATCACGATAACGATCAGGAACGCTTCAATAAACGTATGCAGAACGGTTTCTACCGAGGCATCAATAAACAGCGTGGTGTCGTAAGGCGTTACATACTCAAGCCCTGGCGGAAAACGCCCCGATAGTTCTTCCATCGTGGCACGCACTGCTTCAGCGGTTTCCAGTGCGTTTGCACCCGGCTGCTGGTTGATGATGATCGGCGTCATTGTGGCGCCGTTTAAGCGTGCATCAACACCATAGAACGAAGCGCCTAGTTCAATACGTGCTACGTCCTCGAGACGCAGCGAAGAGCCGTCAGGATTCGTACGCAGATAGATATTGCGGAAATCATCGGTTCCCGATAAACGCCCACCGGCGGTAATTGTATAGGTATAAGCACGCGGTTCGCTTTGCGGTGTTGCCGCTAAGTTACCTGCGGGAATTTCGGTATTCTGCGCGCGAATAGCACTGGCCACCTCACTGGGCGTGAGGTCATACTGAGCCAGCTTGTCAGGGTCCATCCACACCCGCATCGCAAACTCACCACCGCCTAACACTTCGGCATTCCCTACGCCGGGCACTTGGCGTAGCTCATCCAAGATATTAAGCGTGGCGTAGTTCTGCATGTAGATTTTGTTGTAGTCACCGCTAGGAGACGTCAAGGCAACAAGCATCAGAATAGAGTCAGAGCGTAACTCAACCGTCACCCCTTGAGACTGAACCGCCTCAGGTAACTGCGAAAGCGCGCCCTGCACTCGGTTATTGACATTGATGGTGTTGATATCACCATCAGTGCCAATGTTAAACGCAACACTCAGGCTCATAAGACCATTATCAGCGCTGTTTGAGGTCATATATAGCATGTCCTCAACACCATTGATGGCCTCAGCAAGCGGTGCCGCGACGGTTTGCGCAACCGTCTCAGCATCTGCCCCGGGGAACTGAGCCTGAACGGACACAGTGGGAGGTACAACGCTGGGATACTGCTCTATCGGCAGTATTCGCATCGCCATCGTACCTACCAGCGTCAAGATAATCGCCAAAACGGTGGCGAAAATCGGTCGGCTGATAAAGAAGTTGGAAAAGTTCATTATTGCGCGCCCTCTTCCCCTTCAGCGGGCTGTGCGTCAGCCGCCCCATCCTGCATTGCCTCTGCCTGCCCGGCTTCTTGCTGGGCGTCTTCCTGCTCAGCTTCTGCGACGATGTCGGCAGCGTTACCTTCAAATGGCTGGGGGTCAATTAGCATTCCTGGCTCCAGACCAGCGGGGTCGCCTACGATGACACGCTCGCCAGCAGTCAGGCCATCATGAATGATTTGCCATGGGCCAGCCACTTCACCGAGTTGAACCGTGCGCTCGCGCGCTTTATTTTCATCATCGACAATAAAGACCCGCGGTCCCATTAACCCTTGAGTAACGGCAATTTCTGGTACGGCCAGTACATCAAAACGCTTCAAGCCTTCAACACGAACCCGGACAAACTGACCAGGCAATACCGCGCCATCAGGATTTGCGAACGCTGCTGACGCCTGCACCGTACTGGTGCCGCTATCAACACGAGAACCCAGGAAGCTCAAACGACCTTCAAGCTCAGCGCTGTCGTCACCATACTGTCCTGGCACACTCAAACGCGCGGTTATGTCTGATGCGCTACCACTCTCACCCAGCTGTCGACGCAGCTCAAAAGCATCGCGCTGAGGTAGTTGAAAACGCACTTCAAGAGGATCAAGCGGCGTAATAGTGGCTAACTCAGTTCCTGGCGTCACCAAATTACCAACGTTTATCTGACTTAAACTGATCATGCCAGACACCGGTGCGGTGACGTTTGAATAGCCTAAATCAAGATTAGCACTGGTTAACGCAGCATCGGCTTGAGCGACACTTGCTTGGGCAACGCGCTGGTCAGCTAGTGCTTGGTCATACTGCTGACGACTGACCGAGTTTTGGCTCAGCAACTGCTCAAAACGCTGCGCATCACGCTGGGCACGGGCCAGTTCAGCGCGCGCACTTTGCAAGTCGGCCTCACGCTGGTTAACGGTTGCTTGGTAGAGATCTGGCTCGATGGTATAGAGTCGGTCCCCCTGCTCTACCAGTTGCCCTGGCTCAAAATGGCGCTCTTCAAGAAACCCGTTCACCCGTGCCACAAGCGTGACTTCACTGTCGCTGCGCAGCAGTGATGGGTAGGATTTATTCAGAGGAATATCCTGGCGGGTTATTTCAGCTACTTCTACCGCATGAGGCGGAGCTTCCTGCTGCCCAGCCTGCTGTTGCTGAGGTTGCTCCTGGCCGCATGCGGCTAGCGCCAATGCAGCTATCAGCGTCACTAGACTCGCTCTACCTGAGTGAATCGTTTTCTTCATACGTTGGTTTCCCATTAATCTTTTCAACATTGACGGATAGCAGCACAGCGAGAGGTTGGTTAATGTGTTAGAAAACTAACAACTCGCTAGCTTACGCACCCGGCGTGGGTGGAGCGCCAATATCCATAGCCCTCTGGTAGGCGTCGGGGTCGCCACCCTCAGGCAGAGTGAAGTTCACCTCATCTCCCGTTAGCCACGCATTGACGTCTTCAATCGCCTCAACGTCTAACAGACCCGCCTGCTGGCGCAGTGAGAGCAAATTAACCACATAGTCATAACGCGCTTCGGCATAGTTAGCGATAGCGTTATAGAGGCTTTGTTCAGCGTTCAACACGTCCACGATATTACGTGTGCCTACTTCATAACCGGCACGGGTAGCTTCTAAAGCACTACGGTTAGAAACGATGGCCTGCTGGCGAGCCTCAACGGTATCGACGTTGTTGCTAACCTGGGTATAGAGCGAACGCACTTGTTGGATGGTAGTACGGCGTTGGGACTCGAAATCGTATTGGCTACTTTCAAGCTGGAAGGTACCTTGGCGAATACGGGCGCTGGTGGTGCCACCGGTATAGATAGGTAAGTTCGCCGAGACACCCACTTGGCTTGACGTGTTGTAGCCACTCACCAAATCACTATCGCTATCCGAGTACTGGTAGTTAGCAAATGCCTGAACCGTCGGCATACGTCCAGCACGCGCCAGCTCGACGCCTACGCGGGAAAGCTCAATGCCTGCCTGCTGCGCTAATACCTGCGGGTTACGCTCAATGGCTTGCTCTACCCAATAGTTACGATCCGTAGGGGTTGGCAGGGCAATCGGCATACTATCGCCTAACGCGTCGATACTGGCGTAACGTTGCCCCGTCAGCTGTTCAAGCACCTCAAATGCCACCTGAAGATTACTCTCTGCTGCTATGCGATCAGCGCGGGATTGATCAAAGCTCGCCCGTGCTTCCTCTACTTCAGTGATAGCAATGAGACCTACTTCAAACTGCTCTCGAGCCTGCTCAAGCTGGCGGCCAATCGCACGCTCTTGAGCTAAACGCGCCTCGAGCACTTCGTGGGCACGCAAAATATCGAAATAAGCGCTCGCGACATCAATCAGCAACTGCTGCTCAGTGGCGGCCAATAAGTACACTTGTTGATCAATCTGACGTTCAGCCTGATTCACTTCCTCACGTGTGACAGCATTGAAGAGTGCCTGGGTCGCCTCAAGTGTTAATGACGCGGTGTTGTAGCGATCATCGCTGACACCCGCCGCATTAGAACCGGCACCAGCGCTCTGCCCAACTCTAGAGGAGGACTGGCTTTCGTACTGCTGGTTATGGACGACATTGCCGGAGGCATTTACCTGAGGCAACAGCGCGCCACTTGCCACATCGCTTGCCGCTTCAACACTTGAAAATTCAGCACGTGCAGAGGCCAAGGCAGCGTTGTTATTAAGCGCATCGCGAGTGATATTGACTAAATCTGCCGCTTGAGCGGGCAGGACGAAAGAAGATGTCAGCACTGCTAATAGCAGGGGACGAAAAGGGGCATTGACTGCCCAGTGTGCCAGTCGCATGGGATTGCCTCTAGGTGTCAACGTAGGGTGACGATAATGATAGCCATTCTGAAGGGTGGCATTATAGTTACATTCATGTATGTATGCTAGGCTTGAACTTAACCTAAATATATGAACAGCGTCACGTATAGATAACCGTACTACACAAGACTCTCTATTACCTTAGTCCAAAGCTCCATGAGCTTGCAGCTTTTTAGCGCTCCTTTACCCACTCGAATCTTAAGTGAACCATGTTACAGCTAATGTAATTACACGCTAACTAAAGTGAGCGCTTGAGTCTCTCAACAACATGCGGCAGTGATTGGCAATCCAAACAGATAGCTAATAAAGCGAGAAAATCAGCACCATCACCACTATTGCTCCGCCAAACGCTGCCCCATTAACTCTCAAAAGCTTCCAATACTGCCACGCAGCGTTCAACGGCACTGTGATACCCTGAACCAAATAACAGCAGATGGTTAAGCAATGGATAAAGCTGAAACAACGCTTCGCGTCTTGGCCAGTCGGTTGGCTTATCGCCGTTCCAGTAAGCATCAAAAAAAGGTGCGCTAGGCGATCCAAACAGGGTCAGCATGGCCAAATCAACGTCGGGATAATGGCGATAAACAGCAGGATCGATCAGTGCCGGCCCTCTAGTGGTTGTCAGCACATTACCCGACCATAGATCACCATGAATAAGGCTGGCAGACGAATCTGGCAGCCATGTTTCTAGTTGCTCTGCTTGGTGTTCAACACGGCGTCGCAACGCGCCATTCAGCAGGCCCTGCTGATAACAAGCTTGAGTAAGAGGCAGTAGACGCCGTTCGCGCTGAAACGCACGGCCATCTGCCAGCGGGGAGTTGGGTTGGGGCGTACGCCCACACGCATTGTCCTGATGCCAGCCATGGGCATCACCTATCACACCATGCAACTCACGCAGCCCTTCGCCTAAAGCGACGCTACTTTGGGTGTTTGCGGGTTGGGTATCGAGTGACTCTATCACCAGCCACCCCATCGTCTCTCCTAGCACCTCAGGTATCACTAATGACGTACCCGCCCCCTTGAGCGCGCGAAGCCCTTCTGCTTCGCCAAGCAATCGCGCGGAATCGTCGTGTTTGATAACGACTTGCCCTTGACGAGTAGTCAAGGCGTAAACAGCGGCTATATCACCCCCCACTGAGTGGCTGCAGCTTATCAGTGGGGGTTAATCCCAGCGTATCTAGCAGATCGCGCAAAACGGCATCCATGACTCTCTCCACTCAAGGCGCGTGTACTCTCCGCATCTCTCCTTAAACGGTACAAGGCAAAGCAATATCTTTCTAGGCAATCCGCATTATTAAACGTTATGACGCTGAGCAAGCGCCTCGCGATAACGCTGATAAATCACCTCATAAGCAGAAACACGCTTAGCGTCAGGGTCGGCAAGGGAAGCGGCATCCAGGTGCACCAAGCGCTCACAAAGCGATGCCAAGGTCACACCCTCCTGATGTAAGTCGCACCAAGCCGCTTGAATAGCCGCCCCTAACGCGGCGGCATCGGTAATCTCTGGGCAGATTACCTGGGTATTAGTAATGTCAGCCACCATTTGCCGCCAGACTGGGCTCTTGGCACCGCCGCCAATCAGCCTAATCTGGCTGGTGCCGTCAGCTAGATCACCTAATAGTTCCAAGCCATAGCGCAGGCCAAAAGTAGCGCCTTCCATCACCCCTCGGCAGAGGTTAGCTTGAGTCATATTAAGGCTGGTCAAACCAAGAAAATCACCCGTCGCATTGGGCAGCATCGGCACCCGTTCGCCGTTAAAAAACGGCAGTACAATCACTCCCTCGGCCCCAATCGGCGAGCTGGCAACCTGGTCGCCAAAGGCGGCTAAATCCAGCCCAAACAGCTCACGCACGCGAGTAGTCGCAGAGGTAACGTTCATC
>NZ_JABUZF010000262.1:0-811 GCF_014897885.1 Halomonas sp. 3D7M
CCTCTTTACAAGATGAGGCCAGCACAGCTGCCACACCAAGCGTTGAAGTAGCCACTGAAGCGCCTGAACCAGCTGTAGAGGAATCAGCAGCTGCCGATGGAACAACGGCTGAGCGCCCTGCCGAAAAGGCGGAGAAAGCACGCAAGGCTACGCGCCAGCGTCGCCAACCTCAGCAAGCGGCAGAGAAAGCGGAACCTGAAGCAGAGGAAGGTGTAGAGAAAAGCGCTGAGGCCAAACCTCAACAGCCAACTGATGACGCAACTGCTGCTCAAGAAGCGCCCCAAGAGGCGGCTAGCGGTTCGTCTGAGCTCGTGAAAGCTGATGCAGGAGTAGAGCTGGAGGAAGGGAGCACTTCAAACGTGAAAGAGTTTGATACCGCCAACAGCGAATCAGTAAGCTCACGTGACGAAGAAACTGCAAAAGAGACTGACAAGCCCCAGCAGTCGCTATCTCAAGCTGCTGAGCCTCAAGAACCTTCTGAGTCTCAAAAACCTGTATCTCAAGAACTTGTGCGTCAGGAACCTGTATTGTCTCAAGAACCTCAGGAGACGGCACAAGAGACATCCGCAGACGCCGACACACATGCAGAAGCGCCGAAAGCTGCTGAGACTACTGAGACTGCTGAGACTGCTGAGACTGTCGACAGTGACGCTAACACTCAGACACCGTCGCAAAGCGTAGCAGCTAGCATTGAAGCAAGCTCACCAGAGTTTGCTGAGCAGCCGGAAGCATCTTCTTTAGACAGCGACGCAGTGAGCAATACAACTGCTTCAGACACGAGCGCTGCTTCAGAAACCGCGAATGACAGCGC
>NZ_JABUZF010000263.1:0-6360 GCF_014897885.1 Halomonas sp. 3D7M
GTTTTCATGCATTTTCCCTGCGTGCGACGGGCAGGGATTACGCTGGCGGCAATTGCCCTGCAAACGCGCGGCCTAATTCGTTACCACCGTGGTGAAATCATCATCCTGGATCGCCCCGGCCTGATCGAAGCGTCTTGCACTTGCTATAGCGAAGATTGTGCGCTGTATGCCCGTGTGCTGACACCACACAGCTAACGGAGCAGTGGCGGAAAACCAAGCGTTACCAACGATACCTCACGCTGCCAATGACACTGCGAGACTCACCGTAGTAGCACCAATATTCACAGCTCGCCACGTACTCTTTATCGGTGAGGTTATTGACGTTCAATTGAGCCTGCCAACCATCAGCAAACTCATAGCCCACCATCGCATCGACCAGCGTGTAGCTACCCACGGCAGTGTTATCTGCCACACTGGTGTCTATCGTGCTCCCCACATAACGCACACCACCTCCTAAGGTAACGCCCTTCAAGGCGCCTCCGGTAAAGGCATAGTCCAACCAGGTTGACGCCTGGTGGCGCGGGATCAGGGGCGCCCGCTGATCATCTTCAAGGCGTGAATCGGTATAGGTATAAGCCGCCGTCACTTTTAAGTCATCCGTTAGGTAACCAACCCCTTCCAACTCAAAGCCCTGAGAGGTTCGTTCACCTTCTTGCACCTGGAAGCCACTCGGCGAGTTGATCAGCGTATTGCTCTCTTGCAGGTCAAATACTGCGGCCGTGACATAGCCGTCCCAGCCAAAGGGCGCGACTTTGACTCCAGCTTCCCACTGGCGACCTTCGCGGGGCTCGTAAAGATCACCATCGCTGTCCACTCGACCTAGCGGGTCAAAAGATTCGGTATAACTGATATAAGGGTTAACACCGTTTTCCCCCAAATACATCGCACCACCAGACCAGGATACTTGGTCATCGTCTGAGCGTTGCGTTGTTGCCGCGGTAACATTCCTGTTTTCGGTATCCGCCTGATCATAGCGAACCCCACCCAAAAGCACCCAACGGTCATCAATACGCAGCTGGTTTTGGGCGTACAAGCCGGTTTGCTCTTTATCAATTTCGCGGGTTAACAAATCATCCGCCCCTACGGGCGTAAAGTTGCCATAGGTGGGATTGAAGATATCGATAGGATCGCCAAAAGGGAATGGATCAGCTTCTTGGCCACTCACCCCAAGGTTCTGATAATCCGCCCCCAACAGCAGGGTATTTTCTGTACGATCGGTGTACCAAGTGCCCACCATACGGTTATCAACCGTCAAACTATCAATGGTGCCATCGCGATACACATGCCCGCGTGCCGCTTGACGCTCATCAGTCATAAAGAAGGCGTACGTACTGCGCAGCTCTAAATCCAACTCGCTGTAGCGTAAATCCTGCTCGAAGCGCCACGTATCATTAAGGTGGTGGCGTAGTTCATAGCCTAGCGCCCACTGGGTACGGTTATCCTTATCGTAACCCGGCTCACTCAGGTTGGTTTGGGGGTCGACACGGCCAAAGGGGGTGTCTTGAACCGTACCATAGGGCAGCTTGAAGGAGTTGACCGGAACACCGTCATCTTTCTGCACGCTGGCCAAAAAGGTAACCGTTGTATCGTCGCTAACATCCACCGCCAAACTCGGCGCAAAGTAGTAACGCTCGTTATTAGTCGCGTTCAGATCACCATCACGCTCTTTATAAAGGCCGACCAAACGGTAGCGAACATTATCACTCTCGCCTACCGGGCCACTGGTATCAATGCCCACTTGGCGATGATCGCGATTGCCAAACTGTACATTCACCTCACCCTGAGGCGTTTCTGTTGGGCGCTTGCTGACCGCATTAATCAGGCCCCCAGGAGGCGCTTCGCCGTAAAGAATAGAGGATGGACCTTTGAAGACATCCACCCGCTCCAAGCCAAATGGCTCCGGCAGCCACTGATAGAAGCCTTCCCGATAGATCCGCAGGCCATCTTGGTAAGTGGACTGATCAAACCCACGCACCTTGAACCAATCAGTGTTGTTATCGCTGCCGAAATGCCCCGAGAGCACGCCTGCACGATAACGGAAAGTTTCATCTAATTGCTGGACGTTGCGGGCTTCCAACTCCTCACGATCAACGCTGGATACAGGACGCGGCGTTTCCACCAGCGGCGTATCCACTTTCAAGGCAGTTGCGGTTACCACAACAGGATCGTTAGCAACTCGCTCCTCTTGAGCAAGCGCCGCCAATGGCGCAACGCTGAGCATTCCACCCAGCGACACCACCAACGAGCGGCGAACCGCCGCAGTCAGCGGCGCGACAGAAAACGACATGGACGTAGGGAGCATAGGAAGGTCTCACAGGCATGAGGAGAAGTATCGTTATAGTAAGACGAATGATACGGATTTTTATTTGCATGAACAATAACGACAACGATGCAAGCCAATCACGCTCTTAAACGAATGTTCCGTAGCAATCTAAAACAGCTAGAGATGCGGGAGTAATCAATGAAGGCATTCTGAAATGTATTGTTAGCCGATAGTTGTGCCAAGGCGACTGGACACTGTCATCACCGCTGACTTATAAGCTGTTACACAGCCTCAGTCAGGAACGGTATTTTTAGCCAACATTAATACAACTTTTAAGCTCACCGCCAGCAATGGAACACAGCGGAATTGCCATCCGGTGCAGAGCCTTGCTCAGCATTTTCTTTGTTGGGAATTTCAAGCATCGAACACGTCTGCATTAGTACTCATCCGAAGATATGAAACCCTTGCTGCAGCCTTCCGATGATCGCGAACAAACCGCTTCCCATTACCAGAGCAAGGAGGAACACTCCTGCAATGAGACACACGTAAAGCAATGTCCAAGAACTGGCGGAGGCTGAATCCAGAAGCTCTTTGGAAGCCTTAGTGGAGCACCGGTAGATTCGACTCAAACTTCTTTCCACGCCAAGAACGATGCCACCAATAACGCCAAACAGCAGCGCGACCGCGAAAGTGATGACTCGGGACTGCCCGTTAGTACAACCATCCCACAACAAAATAGCACCGTTAGTCCAAGCCAATACGATGCAACCCCATGAGACAAGTTGATAGATCAACCTAAGCGTGTGGATCATTGACTGCTCATACCATTGGTTTGCCTGCCGAACATTAATGATACACCTTTCTACATAAGCTGAATGACCCCGGCGATGCCAGTCAGATGGTTGTCACAACATTCCTCAACGAAAAACCCGGTGGATCAACTGCTTCTCGCGAGCTAATATAGGCCTCTTCAAAGGAGGACGACCTCCCCCATCTTGGGCACTAATGACCAGGACGACCTGGCCCCGTTAGATTCCGGAGGGGTCAATGCCTTGGTTCTATCTTCTCGTTGCCGGTATTCTTGAAGTTGTATGGGCTTACGCAATGAAGCAATCTCATGGCTTCAGTCGGCTCATACCATCACTCATCACAATCTCAGCGATGGTGGCCAGCTTCTGGCTGTTAGCTGTTGCCATGCGAACTATTCCGCTCGGAACGGCCTATACGATCTGGACTGGAATAGGGGCTGTCGGGGCGTTTCTCGTCGGAATTGCCTTTTTGGCTGAGCCGGTTAGTGCATTGAGAATCGTTGCTATGATTCTCATTGTTTCAGGATTGGTGTTGATGAAGCTATCAAGCGCCTGACACTGAGTTTTTTAACGATAGATCTCGCTGCTGGATTATTAACCTATCGAGTTTTGAAGTAAGGCCCTCCAAATCCACCGACGACGAATGCACTTCCAGGTAAGTGTGCCCGCTCCTATCGCGTGCTTGGAATGTGGCGTGCAGAGTGAGTTCGTGCGGCTCGGCAAGCGGGTCACCCTCAAGGTGGCCCGCTACCGGTAGACCTGCCTAGCCTGCAAGACTACCTATTGAGCCCAGAGGGAGCCCCGCCACAACGACTGTAAGGGAGCACCTATTATAATGGTCGCAAGCACGAAAGAATCAATCTCACGGCTCAAGAAGAAATGAGAACTGCGGCGCAAGAAAATGCTAAAAACGTCGCACGCTTAAACATGCGTGGACACTTTATGGACACCTAGAAGAAAAAAGTACCGCTAGGAAGAAATAAAGAGAGGGTAAGTCATTGAAAAATGGTGGGCCCAGTAGGACTTGAACCTACGACCAAGGGATTATGAGTCCCCTGCTCTAACCAACTGAGCTATAGGCCCGTAAAGCGTGCATATAATAGCGAATGTGTTCGGGCGAGGCTACCCCTTACGGTGCTATCTTGTGGTGATAGCAGCAATTTTTTAGGGGCACTTATTGAAAAACGTGGGGTCTGGTAGTGAGTTCCTAATGCGGAGACGTGCTGTGAAAGCTTTGATTGCTCTTATCCCGCTATTGTTGGCGGTGCCGGTTCATGCGGATTGGCAGCTAGATCCTGGTCAGTCGCAGGTGCAGGCGTCTATTACTCAATTAGATGGCAATGCCCCGCAAACCCATCACCATCAGGTGAATAATTTGCAGGGTGATATCTCTGCCGATGGCACCCTGCGCCTGCCGTTGCGTTTGAGCCAAACGGATTTGCTGACTCGCTTTGGTGATTTGCCACCTTGGGTGGGCTTGCTGGCCAATACCACGCTAGTCACACTGGTCGCGCAGATGCCGCCGGAGCGGTTAGATGGCTTGGATATTGGTGAATCCATGGTGGAAACGCTTACCTTTCGGGTACAAACCGACCTGGTTAATCAGGAAGAGTCGGTGCCGCTGCGCTTTACCCGTGAAGGGCTGAACGAGGTGCGTGTTACCCATGCTGAACCGATGGCGATGGATGGCCACGCGCTGATGGCCAACAGCACGGTACGAACCGTGCTGTCGTTGCTGGGCTATCAGGAGATTGACGAGCATGTACCAGTCACCTTGAATGCCCTGCTGGTGAACCGCTAACGCACCGTAAGGCGCGTTCAGTGGCTGAGTGTTTCCACATCGCCTGCCTGGGCAGCGCCGGTTTGTACTCGCCACTGGGCAGCATAATGGCCATCCGCCACCAACAAGCTTGAGTGGTTACCGCGCTCAGCAACGCGTCCTTTTTCGATCACCACGATTTCATCGGCATGCACAATAGTCGAAAGCCGATGGGCAATCATAATCACCGTACGGCCATGGGCGATGCGCTTTAGTGAACGCTGAATGGCAGCTTCAGTTTCGTTGTCCACCGCGCTAGTGGCTTCATCCAGCACCAGAATTGGCGGATCTTTAAGCAGCGCCCTGGCCAGCGAAAGCCGCTGACGTTGGCCGCCAGAGAGCAATACCCCTCGCTCGCCAACCGGGGTCTCCAATCCTTGGGGCAATGTTTCAATAAAACTCCAGGCTTCGGCGGTTTTCGCGGCGTCAATAATCGCGGCCTCCGAGGCATCGGGTTTGCCGTAAGCAATATTGTCGCGAATGCTGCCTTCAAACAGGTACACATCCTGGCTCACCAACCCTATCGCTTGGCGCAGCGAGTGCATGCTGACCTGTGTGATCGGCTGACCGTCGACCAGTACGCGGCCGCTGACTGGGTCGTAAAAGCGCAGCAGCAATTTGATCAGGGTCGATTTACCGGAACCGGTAGCGCCTACTAGCGCTAGGGTGTTGCCTGCGGGTACGTGTAGATCAACGCCATTCACGCCTACTTGGCTCGCGGCATAGTGGAAGCTCACTGCTTCGAACCGCACCTCGCCTTTCACAGGTGCAGCGAGAGGCGTTGTACTTTCATCTTTAACCGTAATTGGCACTTCCAGTAGGTCAAGAATCCGCTTAGTACTGGCCATCGCGCGCTCGAACAGGTCGATCACTTGGGCAAGGCCGGTGAGCGGCCACAGCAAGCGCTGGGTAAGGAAAACCAGGACGCCATAAGCACCTACATTCAGGCTGCCGTTCAGCGCCATCATGCCGCCGACGGTGAAGGTGGCGAGAAAGCCCGACAGAATCGCCATACGGATGACGGGTATAAACGCGGAGCTGACCTTTATCGCCCGGCGGTTGGCTTCCAAATAGGCTTCGCTAGCATCACGGAGGCGCTCGGCTTCCCGTGCTTCACTGGTAAAGCTTTTGATGGTGGCAATGCCGCTTAGGTTGTTGGAAAGGCGGCTGGCAAGATCACCCACCTTTTCACGCACATCGCTATACAGCGGCCCGGCTTTGCGTTGGAAAAAGAAGGCACCCCAGATAATCAGCGGAATCGGCGTGAACGCCAGTAGCGCAATCAGCGGTGACAGTACAAAAAACACGGCGCCTACCGCTATTACCGTCACACCAACTTGAATCAGCGCGTTGGCTCCGCCGTCCAGGAAGCGCTCCAGTTGGTTCACGTCGTCGTTCATGGTGGCGACGAGCTGGCCGGAGCTTTTAGATTCGAAAAACGCCATATCCAAGCGCTGGGCGTGCTCGTA
>NZ_JABUZF010000263.1:6400-6509 GCF_014897885.1 Halomonas sp. 3D7M
CCTGTAGCCGCTGGGCAAGGTTGCGCCAGAGGATTTGGAACAGATACTCGAACAGCGACTCCCCCGCCCAGATAAAGAACGTCAGCACCGCCAGAATGGTGATTTGTTG
>NZ_JABUZF010000017.1:0-2924 GCF_014897885.1 Halomonas sp. 3D7M
GCACCAGGCGGCTGGTCACGCAGCAGCTCCATAATGCGATACGGCAGCACATAGCGGCCAATCACCGAAAGGCGTGAAGGTGCTTCCTTAGGCGATGGTTTTTCTACAACACCGCGCATGGTGGCGCTTTCACCGGCGGCTGGCTCATCACAGTCAACAATGCCATAACGGTAAACCTCTTCCTGGGGCACCGCTTCCACCATGATTTGCGAGGCGCTATTAGCCTCCCAGCGCTCTACCATGCTGCCCAAGTCACAGGCTGTACTACCCACCTGCGGTTTCACCAACACGTCAGGCAGAATAACGGCAAATGGCTCATCTTTATCTAACAGGTGCGCGGCGCAGAAAATAGCGTGGCCCAAGCCTTTGGCATTGGGCTGACGGACGCTGGTCACTTTGAGTTTTTTGGGCGAAATAGCCGACAGCGTTTCTAACAACGCATCCTTGCCCTTACTGGCTAATGAGTGCTCAAGCTCGAAGTGGGCATCAAAATGGTCTTCGATGGCAGATTTACCTGCCCGGGTTACCAAAATGATTTCATTAATTCCCGCCGCCAGCGCCTCTTCCACCACGTGCTGAATAAGCGGACGATCCACCACGGGCACCATCTCCTTAGGGATCGCCTTGCTAATAGGCAGCAGGCGCGTGCCAAAACCCGCCACCGGAATAATCGCTTTGCGAACTTGAGTCATTAACTACGTCCTTTATCGTTTCGTTACTTACGCCACTCGTTCACTTTATGCAGCAATTGAGCAGTACTCGGATCTTCTACATTCTGATACTCAACCGGCTCATCCGCCAGTGTTTGGTAAAGGCTGGTTGCCAACCGCTTACCTAACTCTACCCCCGGCTGATCGAAAGGGTTCAAATTCCACAATACCGATTGAACAAACACTTTGTGCTCATAAAGCGCCAGTAGTGCACCGATCGACCACGCATCCAACGTTTTTAGCAGCACAACTGAATTAGGTTGATTACCGCGATACCCCTGGGCCATTAAACCGCGCAGCGCTTGAGGAATCGCATCATCGCCTAACGCAAACAGCTGAGACTGCGCCAAACAGTGCGCTAAGGTTAACTGCTCCTGGGCTTTCAGTGAACGATTAATCTTTTCACGCCCAACGCCAGCCCGCTGCGCCACTGCCACAAAATCAGCGCTGACGGTATGAACACCCTGATGTAACAGCTGATAAAACGCATGCTGCCCATTAGGCCCTACATCCCCCCACAAAATAGGACAGGTTGCATGGGTAACCGACCGGCCATCTAGACCAACGCTCTTACCGTTAGATTCCATTTCCAACTGCTGCAAATACGCAGGCAAGCTTTTTAACCGGCCATCATAAGGAAGCACCGCATGGGTAGGAATGTTTAAAAACTGAGAGTTCCACGCCCCTACCAACGCCACAAGAGCGGGCAAGTTTTCCTCGATGGGCGTGTGCAGAAAGTGCTTATCCATGGCATGCGCACCGGCTAACAGCGCATCAAAACACGCCACGCCCAGCTGCATTGCCACGCTGATACCAATCGGCGACCATAATGAAAAACGCCCGCCAATCCACTCCTTGAATACCAACTGCTGCGCCTCAGGCACACCAAACTCGGTCATTTTGTCAGGCTTAGACGACACGCCAATCAACTGATGACGGCAAACGGTGGCTTCATCGACTTCAAGCGCATGGCTTAACCACGCTAGCGCCGTGCGCACATTAAACTGGGTATCAGCGGTAGTGAACGATTTAGACGCTAGCACCAATAGCGTGGTCGCAGGGTTTAAGCACTCCATTAAGGGCAGCAGCTGCGCACCATCCATCGTGGAAACATAATGCACGTTCACTTTGGCACTGCTGGGGCGGTCCGCTAGCGCTTCACTGACCAATTTTGGCCCCAAATCAGAGCCACCTACGCCAATATGCACTATATCAGTGATCGCTTGACCAGTAGCACCGTACCATTTACCGCTATGAACACGCTCCACCATCTCCGCCATACGCTTGCGCTGGTGTTGGCAAAAAGCTGCCGCGCTCTCCATCCCCTCGGGGGGTGTTTCGCTGCTCGGCCACCTTGCCGCCACGTGCAACGCCGCACGCTGTTCTGAAGGGTTAACCTTTGCCCCCGCAAACAACGCCTGACGCTTAGCCGCCAAACCACAACTTTCCGCCCAATCCTTTAAAAGCGTTAGTGTTTTAGTGGTTAAGCGCTGCTTGCTGAAATCAATATGCAGGCTACCAAATGTAAACGCCAATGCATTAGCACGTTGCTGGGCAACAGTAGAACCACTGCCTAACAAGTCACTTAACGACTGGGCCTGAAGATGCTCGGCATGCACATGCAGTTCACTTACGGGGGTATAAACGCGTGGAGTGGCGCTCGATAGCGGAGAGTTCATGAGTGTCTTCCTTGAAAAAATTAAGGGTGGACGTGATAACAATACAAAGCAAAAGCCACGCCAGCCCAAACCTCTTTACATTCGACGCTAGAGTTTACAATAGGATGACAAATAATTGTTAAGTATGAGTAGCAATCTCGCACTCCGATGGTCAAACTCCAGCACCGCTACACGCTGCTTTTGTGGGTGCGCTTCACTTACATAACACGACATCTTGATTAGGGACATCAATTCGGACACAGCATTGTTTATTGGCGTGAGAAGCCCGCATTAGCGTAAGCGCGCCATAAAACCCATCTAGTCAGATTTCGCTTAGACCGGTAATGTCTCTTTCCACTGCCAGGGTAGCAGCATGCTGAGTTCATCATCATTGAGGGTGGGCAGTGTCGCGAAGACATACTGCAAGTAATCGTAAGGCGAGAGACCATTGGCTTTGGCGGTTTCGATCAGGCTGTAGACCGCCGCACTGGCTTGAGCGCCGCTCGGGGTGTGGCTGAACAGCCAGTTCTTACGCCCTACCACGAACGGCAGGGCA
>NZ_JABUZF010000269.1:0-6254 GCF_014897885.1 Halomonas sp. 3D7M
CCCAGCCAATCGGCTGGGTTTTTTGTTTGCGCGGAAGAAAAAAACACTTCCTAGCCCCTATAACAAAGCGGCTACCTCCCGAAGCATGCACCGCACGTCACACTCGAATCACCGCACCGTCATTCCCGAGCCACTACGCCGTCATTCCCGAGTGGGGTTATCGGAAATCGACCTTGACCTTGGCCTGCAGCAGCCCGAAACCCCAGCCCAACATGGATTCCCGCTAAGGGCCTGCGGGAATGACGAGGGTGGCGCGGAGGTATAAAGCGGCCACCTCCCGAAGCGTGCACCGCACGTCATGCTCAAGTCGCCACACGTCATTCCTGAGCCATTGCACCGTCATTCCCGAGCGGGGTTATCGGGAATCCACCTTGACCTTGGCCTGCAGCAGCCCGAAACCCCAGCCCAACATGGATTCCCGCTAAGGGCCTGCGGGAATGACGAGGGTGGCGCGGAGAAGTGCATAGAACTTCCTTAAAGCAACCGTTTTAATAAATTAAATAACAGGGAGTTACTGGTCCTTGGTGGCGGAAATGCTGCCTAGCAACTAGTATGAGCGGGTACCTATCATTCAAGCAGCATCTCAGGAGGAGAAGCGATATGAGTACCCCGTTGATGAAGAAGCTTGCGGTTGCGCTACTGATGGCCATGATGATGGGCGGCCTAGCTGCCTGTGATAATCAGGGCCCTGCTGAAGAAGCAGGTGAAAATATTGATGAGAGCATGGAAGATGCGGGCGAAAGCCTAGAAGAGATGGGCGAGAATATCGAAGAGTCTGCTAAGGAGTAAGCGAGCGCCTCTTCACCGTGTATTGATACGTATCGATATAAAAACAGCCGCTAAGAAGCGGCTGTTTTGCGTTCTAAGGCAGTCATGCTAACTGATCAGGGGCTATGAACCCGGATTTTGCTCAATACCCTGTAGGTACCAGGGCGCTTGATCGCGCAAACTGCGAGTCAGGTGCCATGTTTCGTTGAACTCGGTTTGCTCGCCGTTCTCTTCCAAAATGCCGTGGAAAATAACGCTGGCTTCGGCATAGCCATCGTACTCATTGATATCGCCTAGTTCAGCAAACAGACGTACCACCTCGGTACGATTATTGGCAGGCTGCTCGGCACGCTCTTTACGTAGCAAGTTGTAAAATTCTGGCGTTACATACTCTTGAATCTGGGGCAGATCATTATTGTCCCAGGCACGTTGCAGCGTCATAAAGTGCTCTTTGGCACCGCCCAAAAAGCGCTCTTTATCGAACCAAGCAGGCGTGCTCTGTAAGCTGCTCGCCAAACTGCCAGGTGCTGCGGTGAAGCTGCTCGGTGTGTGCTGAGTCTCCTGGTGTTCACGCTGATAGCCTGCCACCGTGGCTGATGCTGGGCGTCGCTGTCGCATAAAGGCACGGAAAGCGAAGATTGCTAAGGCAACAATTCCAGCCATTAGCAATATGTCCATAAGGCGTAGCTCATCAAAGGCGCCGCCGAAGAAGAGGGCTGCTAGTAAACCTCCGGCCAGCAGGCCTCCCACCATGCCGCCCATACCACCACGACGAGCGGCAGTAGCTTGGCCTTGTTGCTGAGTGCTCTGAGCTTGTTGTTGTGCCGGAGTGCTGGCGGGCTTATCCGCCGAGCGAGAAACACTACCCATACTGCTACCACCGCCTAAGCGTCGTGCTTCGGCATAATCAACGGCGGCACTTATGCCTATAACGCTGACCAGGAACATGGCAAAAAACTGTCGTAACATTCTGATTCTCCATGAGAGATGCAGTAATTAAGGTTATCCACCTCGGGAGAGGCGTGTAGGAAATAAGCAGTGACAAGTTTACCGTGTAAGTGGGGAAACGGGTTAAGGTGTTGTTGTGTATAACGACAAAAAGAGGGTGAAAACGTGCGCTTACATCAAGCTCAAAGTTTGTTACTAATTGTCGACTTTCAAGCGGGACTTTTGCCCGTGATTGATGGAGGCCAATCAGCGATTGAAGAGGCTGCCTGGTTGGCTGGTGTTGCTAATGCAGTAAAAGTACCTGTTTGGCTAACGGAACAGTATCCAGAGAGGCTCGGTGGTACTGCCCCTGAGTTATTAAATGCACTAGGCGATCATCGCATTTGGCAAAAGCATCATTTCAGCGCAATGGAAGAGGCTGAGTTTGCTGAAACGCTTGCAGAACAGGGGTGCAAACAAGTGATTATTTGCGGCACTGAAGCTCATATCTGCGTTTTGCAAAGCGCGCTTGGCTTGTTAGAGGCGGGGTATCAAGTGTTTTGGCTGAGCGAAGCGACGGCGAGCCGTCGCAGTGATGAGGCCCGCCTTGCTCGGGAGCGCGCTTGTGCTAACGGAGCGGTGGCGGTGACAGCAGACATGGTTGCCTATGAATGGCTATATCGCTGTGATACGCCACTGTTCAAAGATGTCCACCAACGCTTTCTAAAGCCGCGCTCGCCGCGCGCTGTGACTTTTTTCTAATGAGCGCGTTCATTGACGAGCATTTTCGTTACGGGTGAACACTAAGGTGTCACCTTGAGAGGCCGCAGGATCAAACCGATACCCAGCCACGTCAAAAGCAGTGAGTTGCTCGGGATCGTTGATTTGTTGCTGGATAATCCATGCACTCATCAAGCCGCGGGCTTTTTTTGCATAAAAACTAATGATTTTGAACGAGCCGTTTTTCTCGTCTTTGAAAACGGGGGTGATGACTCGAGCGGCTAGCTTCTTCGTATCGATCGCCTTGAAGTATTCGTTAGATGCAAGGTTGACCAGTACGTTTGAGCCACTTTCTTCAATGGCGCTATTAAGAGCTTGCGTTAACGTTGGTTTCCAATAGGCGTAAAGGTCCTTGCCAGCGTCATTGGGCAGTTTGGTGCCCATCTCCAGCCGGTAGGCCTGGATCAGATCCAGCGGACGTAGCAAGCCGTATAGCCCCGATAGAATACGCAGATGGTGCTGGGCAAAAAGATTGTCGTCATCGCTAAAGGTGTTGGCTTCCAACCCTGTGTAGACATCTCCTTGGAAAGCCTGAACCGCTGGCTTGGCATTATCCAAGGTGAACGGTGGTTGCCAGTCAGCGAAGCGGGCAGCGTTAAGGCCCGCCAATTTATCGCTGATGCCCATTAGATCGCTGAGTTGTTGTGGTGAATAATCGCGCAGAATCTCAATTAATGGTTGGCTATGGTCGAGAAAGTTGGGCTGAGTGACTTTATCGGTTGTTGAGGGTGTTTCAAAGTCTAGCGTTTTGGCGGGGGAAATAACGCTCAGCATGGCGTGCTCCTTATGCCGTGACAGAAAAGAGGAAGAAGTAACTGATGCGATTATACCAAGCCTCGGCGATGGCCGAGGCTATCGGTTTGATAGTGAAAACGTGATTAGGGGCAGGGGTTAGGCATCCTACGATGGATGTCGTCGATTGCGGTGAGCACTTCTTCATCCAGCTTAAGGCTCTCGCTGTCGAGGTTGCTTTCAAGCTGATCCATCGTGGTGGCGCCAATAATATTGCTGGTCAGGAAGCGACGAGAGTTCACAAATGCCAGCGCCATTTGGGCAGGATCCAAGTCATGCTCCCTGGCCAGTTGAACGTACGCCTGTGTTGCCGCTTCTGCTTCTGGCGAGGTATAGCGTTTAAACCGCTCATAGAGCGTCAAGCGCCCTTTCGGCGGCTGTGCACCATCAAGGTACTTACCCGACAGCACACCAAAGCCCAGCGGCGAGTAAGCGAGTAAGCCCACGTCTTCACGGTGAGCTATCTCAGCGAGACCGACTTCAAACGAACGGTTAAGCAAGTTATAGGGATTTTGAATAGACGCTACCCGTGGCAGCCCCAACTGCTCAGATAACTGCAGCATGCGCATAACTCCCCACGGCGTTTCATTAGAAAGGCCTATGGCGCGTACTTTTCCGGCATCAACAAGTTCTTTTAGTGCTGACAGTGTTTCTTCTAGCGGTGTTGCGTCTTCTTGCTCTTCATGGGCATAACCCAGTTGGCCAAAAAAGTTGGTTTTGCGATCTGGCCAGTGCAATTGATAGAGATCGATATAGTCAGTGTTGAGCCGTGCAAGGCTGGTTTCAACAGCCTGATGTAGATGGTCACGAGTCATTCTTGGACCACCACGAATATGGTCTAAGCCAGGGCCTGCGGCTTTGGTGGCAATAATGACATCGTCTCTGGCACTACGGGCTTTCAGCCAACTGCCAATATAAGACTCTGTAAGCCCTTGCGTTTCAGCCTTTGGTGGAACCGGATACATTTCAGCGGTGTCAATAAAGTTGATGCCAAAAGCGACTGCGCGATCAAGCTGCTCGTGGGCTTCTGCTTCACTATTTTGTTCGCCGAAGGTCATGGTGCCTAAACAAAGTCGGCTGACCTCCATCCCGGTTCTACCCAGTGGGCGCGTTTGCATTATCGTCTCCTCAATGAAGCGAAATTGCCTCAGGATATTCGGTGATAAACGCCGCTAATAACGGCGCGTGACAGGCATGTTAGCGAGGCGCTACAAAAGCAGCAAATCAATAGGGTTGAGTAAGCGCAAAGGCAGGCGTATGCTTGCCAGCCCATCGACCAGCCTAGCGCTGGTTAATCGTATGGTTAGCGGTCAAATCGCAGGAACGATGGCTAGCCGAAGATCTCAACAGATAGGCAGGGTGGTTTGCCATGCCGCAGGCATCAACTTTGTTTACCCGGTTAGAGTTTCGCCTAGCCGAACAGCTGTTTCATACTCGCTGGTTATTGCCGCGTTCGCCGCGTACCCAACGTTTGACGATGCGCTTGTTTAAACGCTGTGCAGAAGCGGGGCATCCGGACGCGCAGTCGATCTACGGTCACATGCTGTTTCATCGCAGCCTGTCACCGCAGGATAAGGCGCGTGGCGCGCGTTATGTGTTAGAGGCGGCTCAGGCTGGTGATATAAGATCACAGTATCAAGCAGCGCAAATTCATGAGCATGGCTGTGTTCAGTACCCGCGGCGCGAGGATTACGCGGTGACGTGGTATGCCCGAGCTGCCCAATCAGGCCATTATTTGGCCGCAGAGCGACTAGCGCGCGCCTATCGGTTAGGTGAGCTAGGCTTGGCAGTAGACGGCGAGCAAGCAGCCTATTGGCAACGCTTGGCTGATCGTCAGTCAACGACGGAAATGGCGGCAGCCTAGAAGATAAGTCAGTGGTTTGGCCGCTGAGATCAGTGAATGAGGAAATCAGTGTCCGAGACGCTACCGACAGTGCTAGATATTGAAGCGTCCGGATTTGGGCGCGGCAGCTATCCTATTGAAGTTGGCATTGCTCGTGCCGACGGTAGCTGCTGCGCGTTTCTCATTCAGCCGTTGGAGGAGTGGACGCATTGGGACTCCAAAGCTGAACTTTTACACGGAATTTCCCGAGCTCGCTTACAGCGAGAAGGCCACCCTGTGCGCCAAGTGGCACAGTGGTTAAACGACGAACTGCGTGACATAGGCAAAGCCTATAGTGATAGTTGGGGATACGATAACACCTGGCTATCGCTGCTGTTTCACCATGCGGGAATGCTGCCGCGCTTTCGTTTAGAAGCATTACGGATTTTGCTCAGCGAAGAGCAGCAAGCATTGTGGAGTAACACAAAGGAAGCTGTCATCGCTGAACGTGGTATACACCGTCATCGCGCGGGCGAAGATGCTCGTCTGTTACAGCTCACTTATCAGCGTACCTTTATGCTAACTGAAGGCACTAAGCGCTGATGCTGGGAGCGTTCTTAGACGGGTCTTAAGTACTGGTTTTAAACGCTGCCCTTAAGTACTTGCCTTTACTATATCTCTTTAATACAGCCGGTTTACGCTGAATCAAGCTGTGTTTCTAATGCAGCCAGTAGTTGGTTGGGCGTGGGCGCATCCATCAACATATCGCGTGTTGTTTGGGCCAAAAAGCCGTGGCTGACGGTGCTATCCAAAAAGGTAAGCAGTGGAGCATAAAAGCCATCGGTGTCGAGTAGACCCATGGGTTTTTCGTGAAGCCCTAAATAGCCCCAGGTCCAGATTTCAAACAGCTCTTCAAAGGTGCCTATGCCGCCAGGCAGGGCAATAAAAGCGTCAGCATTGGCGGCCATAGTCGCTTTGCGTTCGTGCATATTTGGCACGCGTATAAGCTCAGTCAAGCCAAAGTGTGCCTGCTCGCGCTCAACAAGGTGATCTGGCATCACGCCAATCACTTTGCCGCCTGCATCCAGCGTCGCATTGGCGAGTGCCCCCATTAAACCAATACGTGCACCGCCATAAACAAGCGTGTGCCCGCGGTCGGCAATGG
>NZ_JABUZF010000269.1:6314-17154 GCF_014897885.1 Halomonas sp. 3D7M
GGGGTGTTCCCTTCACGCGAGCCGAGGTATACACAAATTCGTGCCATGGTAAGCGTCCTTATGACAGATCAGCTGCTTATAAATGAGCGGTGAGTTATCAAGCCATGAATGTGCCGTTAGCTTAGGCAGCTCTGAACGTTATAGTGTTCATCCATCCATTGCCCGATCACGTTATTACCACATAAATGGTGGGCATACTGAGTGTGCAGGCAGCGTACCTGTTGCCAGTTGCTAATGCCGCCCACGCCACGTTCGGTGAGAACATCGCTATAGCCAAGCTTAGCGACTTCATCGCGTTGGGCATCACTCATATACGCCCAGCGTGCTTTAACGTAATCGTGATGGCTTTGTTGGTAAGCATCTAGAAATTCAGGTTCTTCCTGAAGGCGTTGTTCCAGCGACTTAATGACACCCACGGCTTCAATCCGTGAGATCTCAATTTTGAGCAGATCGGAGCATAGCCAGTAAAGGGTGGGAAACGGTTTGCCATCGACAATCGGCGCCATACGCAGCACAAGCGGAGTGCCGTGGGCATCGGTAGCCGCAACGGCTTCAATACCGCGGGGAGGACGCCCGAGCTGTTGAGTGATAATAGCTAGCTGGCGCTCATTGGGAACTTGGTCGGTACGAATTACCATTACGTGGGTATCTCACTGTCGGTCATCTTGAATAAACTTATTTGAGCGGCCAACAGCACGGAAGAAGCAGCGGTTCAACTGCTCGGGAGACGCCACATAGCACCATGTCCGCTCGCAGTACTCTGCGGCCCGCGCCATTAACACATCGTAAAGCCGATTGAACGGGGCATCATAATCGTAAGGATCTGCGCCGAACAAGCGGATATGCGGGTAGTCTGCAAAGCGCTCCATAAAATAGCGCTCAAGGTCGGCTTCAACGGCGCGGTGCTGCGCCGTATTATCCGGATCGATCCAAAGATTATAACGGATTGCCATGGGGATCTCCCAGCGCCCCGCCGAACGGAGGGGAGTGAATTAAGCCGGCGTTGGCGCGCTGTGTAAGTGTGCGGATAGCGCATCACGCAAATCACCTTCAATAGGTACCGCACGCTTTTCTTGATGGTCGTATTGCACCAGTATGGTATGCCCCACATTAGTCAGCGTGCCATGTTGGCGCGCCTCCTGAGTCACTGTAAACGAGCTGGTACCTAAACGTGTCAAATAGGTACGTAATTCGATGTCGTGGCCGTAGAACAGTTCAGCACGGTAATCGACTTCCATCCGCGCCATAATCAAACGCCACTGTTTAGGGTTGAGGTCTGGCGTAAATAGTTTGAATAAGTCGTTACGTGCCAACTCAAACCAAGCTGGCAGACGGGTATTGTTAATATGGCCTAGCGCATCGGTGTCGTAAAAAGCTGGCTCAATCATACGGGTGAACATCAGGTCATCCTTATTGGTTATTAGCAATTCAGGTTAACCAGAATTACCCCTAGCGAGCGCTTGGTCAAGTGGCGCGACGTTGATACCAGGCGGAGAACTGCATCCAGCCAAGTAGCCACAGTGTGGCAGTTGCGAACCCCGCTAATGTTCCCCAGAAAAGACCTAACGTGCTGTAAGTCAAAGAAACGCATAGCGTATAACTCAGCAACGAGCCAAGCCCCATAGGGTAGTGTTTGATCACGGTTGCCGCTGGCGCGAACCCATAGTTTAGATGCAGAATGAGCAGAAAAGGCAGCATGGTGACTGGAAACGCCGCTAGTGTGCCCGCCCAAGCGGGTGGCAGCCAATGCGCGAGCCAGGTAATCACAAAAACGATGGCGGTGGCCAAGCATGCTCGCGCGGCAAGTGCGGGAAGCGAAAAGGCGCGACTGGCGGGACTTTTTACATCAGGAATACTGCGGAATAACAGGCTGAACACAGCGATAGCACAGAGTGTCAGCAGCGTGCCGCTAAGCCGCGTAAAATTGAATTGGGCAAGTACGGTGCTAACCGCGAACCACGCAATAAAACCGCCTGCTAAGCCGCCAGCGATGCCTTTGAATCCTGGTTGGCGACCTGCCACTAAATAGCCTGCGACTAACGCCATTGTTGCAGTGAAGCCTGCCAGTGTATGTACCGCGCTTTGAGTTGCAAACAGCGGGGAAATTTCTAAACCAATAAAAAACAGCGCTAACGCGGTTCCTAATGGGTAACCCGCCAGTAGCCCTGCTATACGAGGACTGGCACGCACCGCGATGGCACCAAGCCCGAGCACCATGCTAATCGAGAGGCCTAGTTTTGCCAGTTGCCAAGTGAGAGGAACCTCTATCATGCGGTGTTTTCCTTGCTGTTATCAAATCACAAAGTCGCGGGTGCGCAAGCGCGGTTAGTGACACACATCGTCAGTGGAAATTTTCGCTAGCTACACCAGACGTAGGCCTTGTTGGTCGCGCCAAGCAGCCTCTAAGGCATTTTCGAGCGGCACTTTTAAGTGGGACGGCAATGCATCATGGGCGGCGTGCAGCGAATCAAATGATCGGTTGCGCAGCCAGCAGTAAGCCCAGGCGCAGGCCTCCGCATCACTTTGTGGGGTGGGGCGGGCAGGCATTTGGTTGAGCAAAAATACTGCGGTGCGAGGTGCCCAGAGTGGTATCTCGCCATGCTCTTCGCGGCTCCACTGCTCAAGTGTGGCACCGCTTGGCGTCTCATCGGGGGTGCCTAGTTTGGCGACCCGTGCCGTTTCAGCCAAAATGAGTGCCAGTTGGTCAGTATCGGCTTGGCCAAGTGAACGCCATTGCCGCAACAACGCCGGTAGTCCCGCGCGCATCTTGGTATAAAAGTCATCTTGCGGCATGCTCAATAGTTACTCCCAAGAACATAAGTGAGATTAATTATGGCGTTTGATTTTTCCACGCCCGTCGAGCGACGCTCTCCAAAAGGGGATTATGCCTCGCAAAAATGGCATCGCTATGCTGCAAACGTACTGCCGTTGTGGGTGGCAGATATGGATTTTTGCTCACCGCCCGCCGTGATTGAGGCGCTACGTGCTCGGGTGGCGCACGGTGTCTATGGCTATGGTGAAGTGCCCGATACGTTAAGCGAAACCCTCTGCCAGTGGAGCGCCCACCATTACGATTGGCCTATTCAGCCCGATTGGCAACAGTGGTTGCCTGGGGTTGTGCCCGCGTTGCACTTTGCGGCGATGGCGCTCACCAAGCCAGGTGAAGGGGTTCTGACGATTGCCCCGATTTATCCACCTTTTCTGGCCGTTGCAGAGCGCACAGGACGGCTGGCCCAGCAAGCGATGTTAGCTGAGCCGGCGTCCCCTGGCGAGCCTTGGCAATTGGATATTGACGCGTTAGAAGCCGCGATAACGCCGCAAACCCGTCTGCTGCTGTGGTGCCACCCGCATAATCCAACAGGGCGTGTATGGAGTGACCAAGAGCTTACCAAGTTGGCCGCGGTCGTTGAGCGGCATGATTTATGGGTTGTCTCTGATGAGTTGCACTGCGATCTGCTGCTAAACGAGGGAGCCCAACATCGCCCCCTGGCTGCCATGTTCCCGGAACTGGCTAAACGAACGATCACGCTGTGGGCGCCGTCAAAAACGTTCAACCTTGCGGGGCTGACCAGTGCCTGTGCCGTTATTCCTGATGCTACGCTGCGTAAGCGCTTTGCTGAGGCCACAAAAGGCTTTTTGCCGGATGGCAATGTACTGGGGCTGGTTGCTGCTGAAGCGGCTTATCGCGAAGGTGAGCCCTGGCGTCAAGCGCTGTTAGCGGTACTGCGTGATCACCGCGCTACGCTGCAGGCACGGGTAGCGTTATGGCCGGGAGTGACCATGAGCGAGCCGGAATCTACTTACCTTGCGTGGCTGGATATGCGCGAGGCGGGACTAGGCGATTCGCCCGCCAAAGCATTACTGGAACGGGCGGGCGTGGCACTTTCTGATGGGGCTGCGTTTGGCTGCCCTGGGTTCGTGCGGCTTAATTTTGGTACTACCGCTTCGCAACTGGAAGCGGCATTAGCAAGAATGGATAAGCTGCTGAAAGCCTGATCAGTACTGGCCTGTAACTAATTAATACAGCAGGGCAAATAGCTTGCGCCGATAGGTCACGGTTAGCGGATGGTCGGCACCCAGAGCGTCGAATACTTGCAATAAGGTTTTACGGGCCGCGTCGTCGTTATAGGCGCGGTCATCCTTCATCAAACCAAGCAACCCCTCAAGGCCTGTTTCGTATTGGCCATCGGCAACATGGCGCAGTGCACGCTGGTACCGCGCTTCACTGTCGTTGCGATCACCCAGCGCGGCGACTTCTTCTACAGAAAGGGCCTGCTCGCTAAATTCGATACTGGCTCGCACACCGCGGGCAGGTGCCGCATCACGCTCTTCGGGGGGCAAGTTGTCGAGCACGCTGCGGGCATCATCTCCGCGCTTTTCAGCCACGAGTGCCCTTGCAAGGCCGATCTGGTAGGCGTAATGCTCTGGATACTGGCTAATCAAGGTTTGATAGATTTCGCGCGCGCCTGCTGCATCGCCCGCTGCTAATGCCTCTTCGGCTTGATCTTCTGGACTAGGCGGTGCATCACCTGGGGCTGGGAAGTAGCGGTTTAGCCACTCGCGCACTTCCTTTTCAGGTAATACGCCTTGGAAGCTATCGACCAAGCCGCCTTGGCTAACGAGCTTAACATCGGGGGCTGAGCGCACGCCTAACTGGCTAGCGATTTCCGGATTGGCTTCAATATCCAGCTTGCCAAGCAGGAAAGCACCCGCGTATTCGACAACTAACTTTTCCAACACCGATAGCAGAGCATTGCCACTGGCGTTTGAAGGTGAGTAGCAGCCCAGTAGCACTGGCACCTGCATCGATGCTTCGAGCACTTGCTGAATATTGCCAGCATTAAGCTCAATAATAACTTCTTCAGGTGTTACGGAAGGGCGAACTGTGCTCGCTTCTTCGTTGTCGATACTAGCGGGTTCCGTGGTCAACGGATTGCCGGTACGGGGGTCAATAATGGACATGGCTAAGCTCTGCATCGCTTGAAATGGATTACGTCATGATATGCAGGCAACCGGGTAAGGATTCAAGGAAACAGTGGTAAATAAAGTACCCATCACAAAAAGTGCTCCTCATGAATCGAAATCTGGGTCACTTGTCAGGCGTGTCGATAACGACCTCGACTGTTTCGTTTGCGACGTGTCGCTTAGTTTGCAAGATGGTTTTGTCGCTATTCGGCGTATTCGTGCCAAAATGCGACTTAAGAGTAATGCCACCCCGGCACGAGTGAGTGTTCACTGCAGTAATGGGAAACTAAGAAGCGCCAGCGCCACCTATACTAATAAAAAGAAAAACTGATGATCTAAAGGTGACGGAGGGTAAATCGATGACATCAGACAAAGCAAAAGACCTGACAGCAAATTTCCATCGTGCGGGCGAGCCGCAAACCCTTGGTTTTCTCCTGTTAGATAATTTCACGCTAATTTCCCTGGCTTCAGCCATTGATCCTTTGCGGATGGCCAATCAATTGGCCGGCCGTGAACTATACCGCTGGTATACCCTGACCCAAGATGGCTTGCCGGTACGTGCCAGTGATGGGTTGCAGGTAACGCCTGACGCCTCTATGCACACCCCCTTGTCGCTAGAGTGGGTCGTTGTGTGCGGAGGAGTGGGGCCTCAGCATAGTGTTACTCGTGAGCATGTGCGTTGGCTTCAGTCGCAGTCGCGTCAACTAAGACGTTTAGGCTCGGTATGTACGGGAAGCTGGGCGCTGGGTCAGGCAGGGCTGCTTGACCACTATGAGACCAGCATCCATTGGGAGTGCCTGGCCTCCATGCAGGAAGCTTTCCCGAACGTCATCCTGACGACCTTTCTGTTTTCGATTGACCGGGATCGATTCACGGCGTCTGGCGGCACAGCACCGCTCGATATGATGCTGAACCTGATTGCTCATGATCATGGACGCGAGCTGTCGGCAGGTATCTCCGAGATGTTTATCTATGAGCGTGTGCGTAATGAGCAGGATCAGCAGCGCGTTCCTCTTAAACACGTACTCGGTACTACCCAGCCTAAACTGTTGGAAATTGTCGCATTGATGGAATCCAACCTTGAGGAACCGATCGAACTCGATGAGCTCGCTCGTTATGTTAATGTTTCGCGTCGTCAGTTAGAGCGTCTGTTCCAACGCTATCTGCTCTGCTCGCCATCGCGTTATTATCTCAAGCTGCGCTTAGTGCGCGCTAGACAGCTGCTTAAGCAAACGCCTTTATCGATCATCGAGATTGCTTCCGTTTGTGGCTTCGTTTCTACGCCCCATTTTTCTAAGTGTTACCGTGAATACTTTGGCGTACCGCCAAGAAATGAGCGCCTCGGGGTGCACGATCGGCAAGGCAATAATCACGCCAAGTCGCCACCACTGATCAAACGGTGGGGGGGCGAACCCAATACCAATGAACCTTTCTCAAGCGCTCAGCAGGCGCTGGCGTGCGCTCAGGGAGAGCCTACCTTTGCCAGCGTGACGCTGTTGAAATGATATCTCCTACTTTCCTACGCAGCCAATGATGAGAGCGTGCTACCCAGCGTCGGGTAGCACGTTTTTTTATATCGATGCCACGCTGCTGCAACTATCAAAAGATCCCAAGTAGCTGTCGTGTTCACGACACAATGACGTTTTTGGAATTTCCGTCGTCGTTTCCAAGAGCAGCCCAACCCAACGTCAGCGCTATGCTCGCTACATAAATCAATGTTGGAGCTTAGCTATGACACCCTCAGAACTGCACGATGACGCTATCGTCATCGATGGCTTGATTATCGCCAAATGGAATCGTGAGCTGCTTGAGGACATGCGTCGGGGTGGTTTGACAGCTGCTAACTGCACTGTTTCGGTGTGGGAAGGGTTTCAGGCCACGGTCGATAATATCGTCAAGTCGAACCAACTGATGGCCGAGTGTAGCGACCTGGTACGCCCGGTACGCACCACCGCTGATATCACGCGTGCGAAAGAAGAGGGCAAGACAGGGATCATCTTTGGTTTCCAGAATGCGCATGCGTTTGAGGATCAAATCGGCTACGTAGAGATCTTCAAGCAGCTGGGCGTAGGCATCGTGCAGATGTGCTACAACACCCAGAATCTAGTGGGAACCGGCTGCTACGAGCGTGACGGCGGACTGTCTGGCTTTGGCCGTGAGATTGTCGCTGAGATGAACCGTGTTGGCATTATGTGCGATCTCTCTCATGTCGGTGCCAAGACCTCTGAAGAGGTGATTCTCGAATCCAAAAAGCCGGTCTGTTATTCCCACTGCCTGCCCTCCGGTCTCAAAGAGCACCCGCGCAACAAATCCGATCAAGAGCTTAAGTTCATTGCTGACCATGGCGGTTTCGTCGGTGTCACCATGTTCGCGCCTTTTCTCAAAAAGGGCATCGACTCCACCATCGAAGACTACTGCGAAGCGATCGAGTACGTCATGAATATCGTTGGTGAAGATGCTATCGGCATTGGCACTGATTTCACCCAAGGGCACGGTCAAGAGTTCTTCGAGTGGCTGACTCACGACAAGGGCTACGCCCGTCGTTTGACAGACTTTGGCAAGATCATTAATCCCAAAGGCATTCGCACCATCGGAGAGTTCCCCAATCTCACCGAGGCGCTCCTTAAGCGCGGCTTTAGTGAAACTCAGGTAAGGAAGGTCATGGGTGAGAACTGGGTGCGCGTCCTCAAGGATGTCTGGGGCGCCTAAACGCTTGCTCCATAAGATTGATAGGAGCGATGGGATAAGCCTGCTCCTTAGCCAAGAATAATGATGTAGAGGATGATACCCGTGACCAAACTGGCCCCCGCACTGCCTATCGAAGTCGATAGTGAAACCGGCGTCTGGACGACTGATGCGCTGCCGATGCTCTATGTACCACGGCACTTTTTTATCAACAACCATGTGGCCGTCGAAGAGGCGCTAGGTGCTGAAAAGTACGCTGAAATCCTCTATCACGCTGGCTATAAGAGCGCCTGGCACTGGTGTGAGAAAGAAGCTGAGTGCCATGGCCTCGAAGGTGAAGCCGTTTTTGAGCACTACATGCTGCGTCTCTCTCAGCGTGGCTGGGGCCACTTCATCACCGAACAGATTGATCTTGACGCTGGCACGGCTCAGGTGCGGCTAGAACATAGCGCCTTCGTTTACCAACTGGGTAAGGTTGGGCGCAAGGTCGAGTACATGTTCACTGGCTGGTTTGCTGGGGCCATGAATCAAATTCTCGCTGCACGGGGTAGTACGCTGCGCACCGTTGCTGAGCAGACTCAGAGCGCTGCCGAACCCGGCTGTGATGTCGGCGTCTTCGCTGTCAAACCGCTGCCCGATGCTGCCCACTAACCCTGGGTACGAGGAGAGATAACCATGGCATTTGACGCAATCTTTGAGCCAATCGAGATCGGCAAGCTGACCATCCGCAACCGTGTGGTCAGTACCGCCCATGCCGAGGTGCATGCCACTGACGGTGGTATGACGACTGAGCGCTACGTCAGGTATTACGAAGAAAAATCCAAGGGTGGCTGTGGCCTGTGTATCTGCGGTGGCTCATCAGTGGTGTCCATTGATAGCCCCCAGGGTTGGTGGAGTTCGGTGAACCTTTCTACCGATCGCATCATTCCACACTTTCAGAATCTGGCGGACGCCGTGCACAAGCATGGCGGCAAGATCATGATCCAGATTACCCATATGGGACGTCGCTCACGCTGGGACGGCTTCGATTGGTCGACTCTGGTATCCCCCTCTGGTATCCGCGAGCCGGTGCACCGCTCTACCTGCAAGACCATCGAGGAGGAGGAGATCTGGCGCATCATCGGTGACTTCGCCCAGGCCGCGCGCCGGGCCAAGGAAGGCGGCCTCGACGGCGTCGAGCTGTCTGCCGTTCACCAGCACCTGATCGACCAGTTCTGGAGCCCGCGGGTCAACAAGCGCGAGGACCAGTGGGGCGGTAGTTTCGAAAATCGCATGCGCTTCGGCATGGAAGTACTCAAAGCGGTGCGCGCCGAAGTGGGCGATGACTTCGTGGTGGGTATGCGCATTTGTGGTGACGAATTCCACCCGGATGGCCTCTCACATGAAGACATGAAGCAGATCGCCGCTTATTACGATGCCACTAAAATGGTCGACTTTTTCGGCGTCATCGGCTCTGGCTGCGACACTCACAACACGCTCGCCAACGTTATCCCCAATATGTCTTATCCACCGGAGCCTTTTCTACATCTGGCGGCGGGGATCAAGGAAGTGGTGAATGTGCCGGTGATCCACGCCCAGAATATTAAAGATCCCAATCAGGCCCAGCGTATTCTCGAAGGGGGCTACGTGGATCTGGTGGGCATGACCCGGGCGCATATTGCTGACCCTCACCTGATTGCCAAGATCAAGATGGGGCAGATAGATCAGATTAAACAGTGCGTGGGGGCTAACTACTGCATCGACCGCCAATACCAGGGCCTGGATGTACTGTGTATTCAAAACGCTGCCACCTCGCGGGAATACATGGGCCTGCCGCATATCATTGAAAAGACCGAGGGCGTTAAGCGCAAAGTTGTGGTGGTTGGCGGTGGCCCCGGCGGTATGGAGGCAGCTCGCGTTGCTGCTGAGCGCGGTCATGATGTCACCCTGTTTGAGGCGGCTGATGCCCTGGGTGGGCAGATCACTATCGCTGCTCAGGCTCCGCAGCGCGACCAAATCGCCGGTATCACTCGTTGGTACCAGCTGGAATTGGCACGCCTGAAAGTCGACCTGCGATTAGGGGCTCGTGCCGATGAGGCAACCTTGCTTGATCTACGCCCCGATATCGTGGTGCTCGCCACCGGTGGCCAACCCTTCCTTAGCCAGCACCCCGAGTGGGGCTATTCGGAGAATGCTGAGGAGAGCCTGGTGGTCAGCACCTGGGATATTCTCTCAGGCAAGGTGGCACCCGGCAAAAACGTGCTGATTTATGACGCCATCTGCGAATTCTCCGGCGTCTCAGCGGCAGATTTTCTAGCTGATAAGGGCGCCAAGGTCGAGATCGTCACCGACGATATCAAGCCCGGCGCGGCGGTGGGCGGTACTACCTTCCCCACCTACTACCGCAGCCTGTACGAGAAAGAAGTGATCATGTCCTCTGACTTGATGCTGCATAAGGTCTACCGCGAGGGCGACGGCCTAGTGGCTGTGCTCGAAAATGAGTATACCGGTGCCTTGGAAGAGCGAGTGGTTGATCAGGTGGTCGTCGAAAACGGCGTGCGTCCTGACGAGGCGCTTTATTACGCCCTCAAAGAGCAGTCTCGCAACAAAGGGCAGGTGGATCTGGAGGCGCTCTATGCCATCCAGCCTCAGCCTAGCCTAAGTGAAGAAGGGGACGGCTTTTTACTCTTCCGCCTGGGCGACTGCACGGCACCGCGTAATACCCATGCGGCCATCTACGACGCCCTGCGAATCTGCAAGGACTTTTGACCTGAGCGAGAGCCGGGGCGCCGGTGGTAGACCGTAGCGAGGGTCATTTGCCATGGCCGTAAAACAGTTCCATACGTTTACGGCATTTCCGCCATCCATGGCGGTCAGATGGCAAATGTAGCGCCCAGGGATGGGTTTACAGCGCCCTCGCAGAGGTCTGCCGCCGGAGCAGCCCCGCCGCGAAAGATGAGGTGAGTACCATGCTCGAAACGCTCTTGCCGATACTGATTTTTACTGCTCTGGCCCTGGCAGTAATCGGCGCTGTACGCCGTATACGCCTTTGGCGTCAGGGGCGCCCCTCGCGGGTGAACCTACTCCAGGGGTTGATGGCCCTGCCGCGCCGCTATTTGGTGGATCTGCACCATGTCGTGGGGCGCGACAAAATGATCTCCAATACCCACGTAGCCACCGCCGGAGGCTTCGTGGCTGCCGCCGTGCTGAT
>NZ_JABUZF010000269.1:17169-19622 GCF_014897885.1 Halomonas sp. 3D7M
GCTGATGATCCTGGTGCATGGTCTGGGTATCGCTAACCCATTGCTAGGCGGGTTGCTGTTACTGGCTAGCACCTCCATGTTCGTCGGTAGCCTCTTCGTAGCGCGTCGGCGGCTTAACCCTCCTGCACGGCTCTCCAAAGGCCCCTGGATGCGGCTGCCAAAGAGCCTGATGGCGTTTTCGATAGGCGTTTTCCTGATCACACTGCCCACAGTAGGTTTGTTGCCTGAAGGGTTAGTAGAAGGCAGCGGTAGCTGGCTTCTGGCGCTGGCGTTGGCGGGCGTTGTGGTTTGGGGTCTGGGCGAAATGTTCTTTGGCATGACCTGGGGCGGCCCAATGAAGCACGCCTTCGCTGGCGCCTTACATCTCGCCTTTCACCGTCGTGCTGAGCGCTTTGGTGGTGGCCGGTCAACGGGGCTCAAAGCACTGAACCTGGAAGATGAGACAGCGCCTCTGGGCGTGGAAAAGCCTGCTGACTTTACCTGGAATCAACTGCTGGGCTTCGATGCCTGCGTGCAGTGCGGCCGCTGCGAGGCGGTGTGCCCTGCGTTTGCTGCTGGCCAACCGCTCAATCCCAAAAAGCTGATTCAAGACATGGTGGTGGGTTTTGCCGGTGGTAGCGATGCTGGCTATGCCGGTTCTCCTTATCCTGGTAAGCCAGTGGGAGAGCACCAAGGCGCTCCCCATGCGCCTATCGTGGCGCCTGTTGTTATGAAAGAGGGAAAGGCGTTGGTTGACGCCGAGACTCTCTGGTCGTGCACGACCTGCCGTGCCTGTGTCGAGGAGTGCCCAATGATGATTGAGCACGTGGATGCGATTGTCGATATGCGCCGCCACCTGACCTTGGAGCGGGGTAAGACACCCAATAAAGGTGCTGAGGTGCTCGACAACCTGATTGCTACCGACAATCCCGGCGGTTTCGACCCAGGCTCACGGCTCAACTGGGCGGCGGATCTTAACCTACCGCTAATGGCTGACCTAAAGCAGGTTGATGTGCTGTTGTGGTTGGGGGATGGCGCCTTTGATATGCGTAACCAGCGAACCCTACGTGCCCTGGTTAAAGTACTGCGTGCTGCCGAAGTAGACTTCGCCGTGTTAGGTGCTGAAGAGCGCGACAGTGGTGATGTGGCAAGACGATTGGGCGATGAAGCGACGTTCCAGTCCCTGGCTAAGCGCAATATTGCCACCCTGGCCAAGTATCGCTTCCAGCAGATTGTCACCTGTGATCCGCATAGTTTTCATGTGCTGGGCAATGAGTATGGCGAGTTGGGTGGTGCCAACTACGAGGTGCGCCACCACAGTACCTTTATTGCTGAATTGTATGACGCCGGACGGCTGACCTTTGCTCCCTGGAAAGGTGGCAGCGTTACTTATCACGACCCATGTTACTTGGGACGCTATAACGGTGAATACGAAGCCCCGCGGCGAGTGCTTAAAGCGCTGGGCATCCAGGTGGCCGAGATGGAGCGCTCTGGGTTCCGTTCGCGCTGCTGTGGCGGCGGCGGTGGGGCGCCAATCACGGATATTCCTGGTGAGCGCCGAATTCCCGACATGCGCATGAATGACGTTAAAGAGAGCGGCGCCGAGCTAGTGGCGGTGGGCTGTCCACAGTGCACTGCCATGCTGGAAGGTGTGGTGGATGCCAGCGCTGAAGTGCGCGATATCGCCGAACTGGTAGCTGATGCCCTGGTAGAGCGCCCTGCTGACGATGTGTCTGGGGTATCCCGCCGAACCACTGCAGTGACGACTGCTGAAGAGGTGACCTTATGAGTGAGATTATTCGCCGCGATCCGCGTCGCGAGTGGATCGCCCGGAACCGTCTTCATCCAGACCACACCAGTGTGCTCGCCGCCCTTGGCGTAAACAGGGAAGGCGGCGGAGCAGCCAGTGAGTGGCTGGGTCCCAACGGCGTGGTGCGTAAGAATCCTCGCGCCATCGGTTTTATCGGCCCCAATGGCGTCAAACGGATTGATCGTAGCGGCCTCCAGCAAGGTGGACAGGCCGCCGCGACCACTACGGCGGCCCCCGCGACCACTACGGCGGCCCGTGATAGCCGCCGCAGGGTGATCATTGATCAGCCCGCCTTTCTGGTAGCAGTAGTACCCGACCTGACCGGTGGCCGCCTTTCAAGCCATGATAAGGATCTGTTGGGATTAGCCAGACGCGTGGCGGATGCCGATGCCGAACAGCCTGGCGCTGTGGTGGCGGTCTTATTCGGCGAGCATAAGGAAGAAGCGCTTGGTGAAGCCGGGATCGATCGCGTCGTGCATCTTGATGATGAACTTTACGCAGGGTTTGCTCCCGAGGCACGGCTGGCGGTGTTAAGTGCCGTCGAACGGGAGATGACGCCGCGTTTCTGGCTGTTGCCGGACTCCCCCCTAGGCGGAGCTGATCTGGGGCGGCGGCTTGCCTTACGCCTGGGTGAACGCGCTGCCACGGGGGTGTGGCAGGTGGA
>NZ_JABUZF010000269.1:19699-25449 GCF_014897885.1 Halomonas sp. 3D7M
GCCTGGATATCCAGCGCCCTCTGCCGCGGGTTGCCCTGGCACTGGCCGAGTGCGCTGAGCCGGTGGATGAGACGCGGCATGCGGCTGAGCGCCAGACCTTGGCGGCGCCTATTCCCACCACTCTATCGCGCATTGAAGACCTGGGGCAGGTGGCAGTGGATCCCGCTGGTGTGGCGCTGGCCGAGGCTGAGTTCATCCTCTCTGCTGGCAATGGTGTTAAACAGTGGGACGCCTTCCACCATGCTGCGAAAGTGCTCGGTGCTACCGAAGGGGCCTCGCGTGTCGCGGTGGATGACGGCTTTATGGCTCGTGATCGGCAGGTAGGTGCAACCGGAACCTGGGTAACCGCCCGCGTCTATATGGCGGTGGGTATTTCAGGCGCTATCCAGCACCTACAGGGCATTCAACGCTGCGACAAGGTGGTGGCCATCAATCTCGATCCGGGGTGCGACATGATCAAACGCGCAGACCTGGCGGTGATAGGCGACAGCACGCAAATTCTTGCTGCGTTAGTGGCGATGGTGGAACAGCAGCGAGGAGGGCAGCGCGATGCGGCCTGAACAACAGCAAAAACAACAAAAAACGGGTATCGACGTAGCGGTGCTGGTCTCCATAGGCCGTCACCCCACAACCGGTCGTGCGAGGCGCGCCGAGCAGGATGCACGGGGTCTGGAGCTTGCCCTAGCCATGGAAGCAGAACTGCCGGGTAGTCGGATTGACGTACTGCACGCTGGTTCTCAGGATGTCGACAGCGAGGCAGCTCTGCGCAGTTACTTAGGTATGGCCACAGGCGTTGGTATGGGGCTTGAGTCCATGACTTTGCTGGAGCAGCCTGAAGGCAGCGATGCTATTCTGCCGCTGGTGGAACATTTAGCCGCTACCTCACCTCAGCTAGTGATCACCGGTACCCGGGCCGAGCGCGGAGAAGGTTCTGGGCTTTTGCCCTATGCGTTGGCGGAGCATCTCGGTTGGCCGTTAGTGAATAGCTTGGCGTCCATAGAGACAGTGGAAAATGGTGTGGTAACGCTGCTTCAGGCGCTGCCGCGGGGACAGCGTCGCCGTCTCAAGGTGCGCTTGCCCGCCATCATCAGCGTGGATGAAGCAGCGCCGGCGGCGCGTCAGAGCGCCTTCGGCCCGGCTCGTCGAGCCACCCTCTCGGTGGCGCCCACTACCTCTGAAGCCGACAGTGAGTTGGCCCAGTGGCACTTGAGCCCCGCACGTAAACGGCCTAAGCGTCTGAAAATCATCAAAGCCGCCTCTGCAAGAGACCGCTTCAAGGCGGCGGCTTCCAAAGCCGAGGGCAAGGGCGGGCAAGTGCTTACCGACGTTACCCCTGAGCAGGGCGCCGAGGCGATCTACAAGTTGCTCAAGGAAGAGGACGTGCTGCGCTGAAGTCTTTTGATCACGGCATGTTAGCACTCTTAAAGCCCGCCCTTTATTGGCGGGCTTCTTGTTATCTATTATTTAATCTCTGAGTCTTTATTTTCGAAGCCTTTACGTTTTAAGTCTTTACGTTCTCTGTCGTTATCTTCTTCTATGTTGTTATGACCTATTTGCCAGCAAAGCCAGGGTAAAGCCGCAGGCGCTGTCTTTCTAGATGTAACCCCATCCAGGCGTGTAGTACTAGCACCGTGATGACGATGACCCCGCCCAATAGTGTTGATGCCGTTGGCGTCTCGCCTAATAGCCACCACACCCATAGTGTGCCCAATGCGGTTTCCACCAGGTAAAACAGTGCCACCTCGGTAGACGGCAGGTAACGGGTGGCGCTATTGATCAGCACCGTGGCCAGAGGCATCTGCACTAGCCCCATCAGTGCCAGCACGCCATAACGCTCGGCATCAAGCGCCAGCGGCGAGGCCATGGGCAGAGCAATTGCTGCTGAGAGCAGTCCGCCACCAGCAATCACCGTCATGGGGTCAATGGCGGGATAGCGGCGTAGCAAGGTCAGGTTACCGCCGATGGCCGCCGCAGCCGTTAAGGCATACAGGTTACCCGCCAGCATTCCCATGGCGCCTTCGCCCAAGAACACCAAACCCATACCCAGCATGCAGACGGCAATGGCTACCAAGGTTCTTAGCGGCACCTTTTCATGTAGGAAAACCCGTGAAAACAGTGCGGCAAACAGTGGCGCTGTGCTCAGTATTACTACCACGTTGGCCACATTGGCGTTCATTACTGCGAGGACGAAGAGGCTCGACATTAGACCCAGCAGCAGCGCTGAGGCGAGTGACGAAAACGGATGGCTTCTCAGTGCCCCTAATCGATTACCCACACAGCACAGGACTCCCAGCACGCAGAACATCAAGAAACCGCGCCAGAATACGATGGTCCAGCCATCGGTGTTAGCTAGGCGGATCAGCAGACCGTCGAAACTGAGGAACACCACGCCCAGTATCACCATGGCCAGACCGCGCTGGTAAGAATTTGACTGCATTGTCTTGGTTCCTGGTCGGTAAAAGAGAGCAACCGCCCGCTGGTTGGGCGGGCGGTTGCGGGGGAGATTACTTGGCGGTTTTGGGTATTGCGTTAAGTTGTTGCCACTCCTTATTAAGGCCTATGTAAAGGCTGACGCACATCATTAATAGTACCAGTGTGAAGGGCAGCCCCGTGGCTACCGCGCCTGCCTGAAGCGCACTGAGCGCGGTGCTACCGCCGCCATACAGCAGCACTCCAGCAATGACGCCTTCAAGTGCGGCCCAGAAAACACGCTGGCCCTTAGGTGCATCGGTTTTGCCACCGGCGGTGATGTTATCGATTACCAACGAGCCGGAGTCTGATGAAGTGATGAAGAAAACCAGCACCAGGATAATGGCTAGTGTTGACGTTATGCTGGTGAGAGGCAACTGTTCCAGCATATGGAACATGGCGAGTGAGACATCACCAATGCCGTTGGCCAGTTCGCCTAATGCCGTTAGTCGCCTGAAAAAGAGCTGTACCGCCGAAGGCGCTCATCCAAACCAGCGTGACTAGCGTTGGTACCAGCAGTACGGCAATTAGAAACTCCCGAACGGTACGTCCACGCGAGACGCGAGCGATAAACATGCCGACAAACGGAGACCAGGAGATCCACCACGCCCAGTAAAAGATGGTCCAGCCGTGGTACCAGGTGTCGTCCTCGCGTCCGATCCAGTTCGACAGCGGCAAAAGGTGGCTTACATAGTCTAGCGTTGTGGTGCCAATCCCTGTCAATATCATCAGGGTCGGGCCTGCTATCACAACGAATAGCAGCAGTATCGCCGCGATGATCATATTAATGTTTGAGAATAGCTTTACGCCACCGTCGATACCCCGCCATACCGAGAATAGTGCAATCACCGTGACCACTAGGATGATCGCCAGCTGAGTGCCAATAGTGTTGGGGATGCCGAACAGATAGGCGAGCCCACCTGCCGCTTGGGTAGCGCCAAAGCCAAGCGAGGTGGCGAGGCCGAAAATGGTGGCGAGTACGGCAAGAATATCGATGATATGACCTGCCCAGCCGCGGGTATGCTCACCTAGAAGTGGATAAAAGGCGGAGCGAAGCGTGAGTGGCAAGCCCTTATTATAGGCAAAGAACGCCAGCGAGAGTGCGACAACTGCGTAGATTGCCCACGGGTGCAGCCCCCAATGAAACATGGTCGCGCCCATGGCAGCACTAGCGCCTTCCGGCGTGCCTGCGGGGGCGTTGAGGGGCGTACCGTACCAGTCGGTGTAATAGGCCACTGGCTCAGCAACGCTCCAGAACATTAGGCCGATACCCATACCCGCCGCAAAAAGCATGGCGAACCAGGACGTGCGCGAGTACTCCGGCTTGGCATCGCTGCCGCCCAAACGAATTCGCCCGAGGGGCAAGCAGATCAGTACGAGGCAGAACACCACAAAGGTATTGCCTGCAATCATAAACAGCCAGTCAAAGTGTTCAATTGACCAGTTCTTGGCAAGCCCTAGGTGCGTGTTAGCGGCATCCGGGTAAACCAGTGCGTAAAGAATGAATAGCAGAATGGCGAGAGCAGAGAGTGGGAATACGGGGTTATGAAAATCTAACCCCATTATCTGAGTATTGTCCTGTCCGGGCGACAGGACAGGATCGTCATTGTTCTTCATTAGATGTCCTTGGTGGCTATTGTTAGATATCGGCTATGCGCCCGCATCGCCGACACAACGGATTGTTGGGCCTGTTTCAGGGTAAGAGTGTCGTGAAAGCGACCTCTAGCTATTCGTCTTGGCTAGGATGTCTTGAATAGATATGTGAGTGCCTTTGTGGGGTAAGTCCTTAGGCACGGAGGGGATAGGGTGGGAAAGCGCAATCCACCATCAAGCGCACAACAATAAACAACAGGAGCTAGCCATGAATGCAGCCAACCGCGGAGTGGTCTATAAAGGGCCGGGTGAAGTCGCCGTCGAATCTATTGCCTATCCTGAGCTCGCCATCGGTAATCGAAAGTGTGAGCACGGCGTCATTCTTAAAGTCGTCACCACCAATATCTGTGGCAGCGACCAGCATATGGTGCGCGGCCGCACCACTGCGCCATCCGGCTTGGTGCTGGGTCACGAAATCACTGGTTTGGTGGTCGAGTGTGGTCGCGACGTCGAGTTTATCCAGCCCGGCGATCTCGTCTCGGTGCCGTTTAATATTGCCTGCGGTCGCTGCCGTAACTGTAAAGAAGGCCGTACCGGCATCTGTCTAAATGTGAACCCCTCTCGTCCAGGGGCTGCTTACGGCTATGTCGATATGGGTGGCTGGGTGGGTGGCCAGACCGAATATGTCATGGTTCCCTACGCGGACTTTAATCTGCTGAAGTTCCCGGACACCGATCAAGCGATGGAGAAAATCAAAGATTTAACCCTGCTGTCCGATATCTTCCCCACCGGCTTCCACGGTTGCGTTACTGCTGGTGTCGGCCCCGGTAGCACTGTTTACATTGCCGGTGCTGGCCCTGTGGGTCTGGCGGCGGCAGTTTCTGCGCAGTTGCTTGGCGCGGCTTGTGTGATTGTCGGCGATATGGTCGAAGACCGTTTAGCTCAAGCGCGAAGCTTTGGCTGCGAGACCATTGACCTGACCCAGGACGGCGACATGGCCGACAAGATTGAGGTGATTCTCGGCGAGCGTGAAGTCGATGCCTTTGTCGATTGTGTTGGTTTCGAGGCCCACGCCTGCGGCTGCAACCATGGTAAAGAAGCACCTGCGACCGTGCTGAACTCGGCGATGTCGCTAACTCGCGCGGGCGGCCAAATCGGTATTCCTGGCCTGTATGTGACCGAAGACCCAGGTGCCGCTGATGATGCCGCTAAGCAGGGTGCTTTGAGCATGCGCTTTGGCCTCGGCTGGGCCAAATCCCACAGTTTTCATACCGGACAGTGCCCGGTAATGAAGTACCACCGCCCGCTGATGCAGGCTATTCTATTCGGTAAAGTTAAGATCGCCGATGCGGTAAATGTACAGATGATCACTCTGGATCAGGCGCCCCAAGGATATGCCGACTTCGATGGCGGAGCCGCCAAGAAATTTGTCATCGATCCCCACGGCAGCGTGCCTGCATAAGCCGGAAGTAATTGCCCGTCCGTAGAGGAGACGAGATAGATAGTTCGAGGTAGATAGTTCGGTATAGATAGTTCAAGATTGATAGTAAGACCCTAGACGGCACCCCGCGGGGTGCCGTCTTCGTTCATTCGGCATCACGCCGATCAAAATAATAATGAGTGACCCATGACCGTCCAGACCGTGACCCCCAAGCGCCGCTTTCGCGGCAAGCCCCGCGGCCGTGAAC
>NZ_JABUZF010000269.1:25479-37714 GCF_014897885.1 Halomonas sp. 3D7M
TCGTCTTGAGGGATTGCGTGAACTGCTGGGCGATGAACGCAACGATGCCGCATTGCGCCGCCGCGATTTATTGATCGAGCATCTGCATGCTCTTCAGGATGCCCGAGGGCATTTGTTGTTGGCAGACCTGCGTGCCCTGGCAACTTATATGAACCTGCCTATGGCAGCGATCTATGAGACAGCAACCTTTTATGCTCACTTCGATGTCATCCATGAAGACCAGGAAGTGCCCCCGGCGTTGACCATCCGCGTTTGTGACTCTCTGGCTTGCCAGTTAGCTGGCGCTGAGGCGCTTAAAGCGCAGTTGGAAGCAAACGTCGATATCGAGCAAGTGCGGGTGTTGCGCGCGCCATGCATGGGGCGCTGCGACACAGCGCCCGTCGTGGAGGTCGGCCATCACCACTTGGGTCGAGCCGATGCGGCTCAAGTTCAGGCAGCTATCGATGGCGACGACACTCACCCTGCACCTATCGATTGGCAACGACTTGATAGCTATCGCGGCGAGGGTGGTTTTGCATTGCTCCAGGCCTGCCGCAACGGGGAAGTAACGGTCGAAGCACTGATGGAAGCGGTGCAGCAGGCCAACCTTCGCGGTTTAGGGGGCGCGGGTTTTCCTACTTTTAAGAAATGGCACTTTGTGCGTCAGGAGGCTGGTCCCCGCTACTGTGCCATCAATGCCGACGAGGGCGAACCCGGTACCTTTAAGGACCGTTATTATCTGGAGCGTTCGCCGCACCAGTTTCTTGAAGGTGCCTTGGTCAGTGCTTGGGCGGTAGACGCCGAGGCGCTGTATATCTACCTACGCGATGAGTATCCAGCGTTACATGTCGTGCTGCGCGAGGCAATTGGCGAGCTTGAAGGCGCTGGCCTAGTGGCGCCGGGATATATCGTGCTGCGCCGCGGAGCGGGTGCTTACATCTGCGGCGAAGAGTCGGCGATGATTGAGTCCCTGGAAGGCAAGCCGGGCAAGCCCCGCCATCGTCCTCCGTTTGTGGCTCAGAAAGGACTCTTTGACCGCCCAACGCTGGTCAATAACGTCGAGACCGTCTACTGGATTCCGATGATCTGGCAGCGCGGCGCTGAGTCTTTCTCCAGTCAGGGCCGCCATGGCCGCGTGGGGCTGCGCAGTTTCTCGGTTTCGGGGCGCGTTAAGCAGCCTGGCGTTTATCTGGCGCCTGCTGGCATCACGCTAAGCGAGTTAATTGACGAGTATTGTGGCGGCATGGCGGAAGGTCACCGCTTGGCGGCTTATCTGCCTGGTGGCGCCTCTGGCGGCATTCTGCCCGCCACTAAAGCCAATATTCCTCTCGACTTTGACACTCTCCAGGAGCACGGCTGTTTTATCGGTTCCGCTGCGGTGATCGTGCTTTCTGATCAGGACAATCTGCGCGGGGTTGCTACCAACCTACTAGCTTTCTTTGCCGATGAGTCCTGTGGCCAATGCACGCCGTGTCGGGTGGGAACCGAAAAAATGCTCACCCTGCTTGAGCGTAATGAATGGGATGCTGGGCTTATGACGCAGCTTTCCCAAGTGATGATAGATGCCTCTATTTGCGGGCTGGGACAGGCGGCACCTAACCCAGTATTGGGCTTGCTCAAGGATTTTCGCAGTGAACTGGCTGCCCAGAACGTTATCGTCAAGGGATAAGGGAGATCAGCATGAGTGAACAGAGCTTAAACCAAAGCTTTACCCTGACCCTGGATGGCGTTGACGTCAGCGCTTACCCCGGTGAAACCCTCTGGCAAGTCGCCAAGCGTGCCGGCGAGACCATTCCGCATCTGTGTTTCAAGGATGCCAGCGGCTATCGCGCCGACGGCAACTGCCGTGCTTGTATGGTGGAAATCGAGGGCGAGCGCACCTTGGCCGCAAGCTGTCTGCGCGAAGCGGCGCCCGGTATGGTGGTTAATAGTGCCAGCTCTGAACGCGCGCGCACGGCCCGCAAGATGGTCATGGAAATGCTGCTGGTCGACCAGCCTGAGCGCGAAGAGAGCCCCGACAGCTCAAGCCATTTCTGGGCCATGGCTGACCAGTTGGCCATTGATGCTACGGCGGTGCGCCGCAAGCTGCCCAAGCGCGAAGAGCGTGAGACGGCTACCGTGCACCATGTGTCGCCTAGGGTGGGTAGCCTGGAGCAAGACAGCAGCCACTCTGCCATGCGCGTTAACCTTGATGCCTGCATTGAGTGCAATCTGTGTGTGCGCGCCTGTCGTGAAGTACAGGTTAACGATGTTATTGGTATGGCTCACCGTGGGGCGGCGTCTAAGATCGTATTTGATTTCGACGACCCCATGGGAGACAGCACCTGTGTTGCTTGTGGCGAGTGTGTTCAAGCCTGCCCCACGGGGGCTTTAATGCCTGCCACCCTAGTGGATGAGCAAGGGCACGGAGACTCTGCTGTGGCTGACCGTAAGGTTGACTCAGTATGTCCCTACTGCGGGGTTGGCTGTCAGCTTACCTACCATATCAAAGACGATAAGATCCTTTATGTGGAGGGGCGCGACGGTCCTTCAAACGAGAACCGACTCTGTGTTAAAGGTCGCTTCGGCTATGACTATCCGCGCCATCCATCTCGGCTTGTTACCCCGCTGATTCGTCGTGAGGGTATCGCAAAGGGAATCGATCCAGATTTCGACCCCGCCCAGCCCCTGACACATTTCCGCAAGGCGAGCTGGGACGAAGCCCTTGAGGTGGCTGCCAGCGGGCTTGTGAACCTTAAAGTGAATCATGGCCCTGATGCCTTGGCGGGGTTCGGCAGTGCCAAGTGCTCCAACGAAGAGGCGTGGCTGTTCCAGAAGCTGGTGCGTACCGGATTTGGCTCCAACCATGTGGATCACTGTACCCGCTTGTGCCACGCCAGTTCGGTAGCAGCGCTCATGGAGTGTATCGGCTCCGGTTCGGTAACCGCTTCCTTTATGCAGGCCAGTCAGGCCGATGTAGTGATTCTTACCGGCTGTAATCCCGCGGTAAACCATCCGGTGGCGGCCACCTTCTTTAAACAGGCCGCCAAGCGCGGTACCAAGATAGTGATACTCGATCCCCGTGGTCAGGCGTTGGATGCCTACGCCCATCGCAGCGTTCGCTTTTCACTGGGTACGGATGTGGCGCTGTTTAATGCCATGCTCAATGTGATCATCAGCGAAGAACTTTATGACACGGCCTATATCGCCGAGCATACCGAAGGCTTTGAGGCGCTCAAAACGCATACGGTGGACATGACCCCAGAAGCGATGAGTGGTTTGTGCGGTGTTGAGCCAGAGACCATTCGCGAAGTGGCTAGGCTTTATGCCAACGCCGAGCGGGCAATGATTTTCTGGGGCATGGGCATTTCTCAGCATACCCATGGGACCGACAACGCCCGTTGTTTGATCTCGCTGGCGCTGGCTTGCGGCCAGACAGGTCGACCTGGGACTGGCTTGCACCCTCTGCGGGGGCAGAACAATGTTCAAGGGGCATCTGATGCCGGCCTGATTCCCATGGTGATGCCGGACTACCAGCCGGTTAGCGATGCGCAGGTACGCAGTGCTTTCGAAGAGCTGTGGAATACCAAGCTGGATCCCACGCCGGGTCTCACCGTGGTGGAAATTATGGATGCTATCGCTGCGGGCACCATTCGCGGCATGTATATCCAGGGTGAAAATCCGGCGATGTCCGATCCAGATCTGGCCCATGCCCGGGCCGCGTTGGCCAAGCTGGAACATCTGGTGGTACAGGATCTTTTTGTCACTGAAACCGCTCAGTTCGCCGATGTCATTCTGCCTGCCTCTGCTTGGCCTGAGAAGGACGGCACCGTCACCAACACCAATCGGCAAGTGCAGATGGGGCGTGCGGCGTTGCCGCTGCCGGGCCAGGCCAAGCCGGACTGGTGGATTATCCAGGAAATGGCTAAACGCTTCGGTCTCGACTGGAAATACCAGCACCCGCAGGACGTGTTCGCCGAGATGAAGCAAGGTATGGCCTCTCTCGACCATATTTCTTGGGAGCGTTTGGAGCGTGAGCAGTCAGTGACCTACCCATGCCCAGCGGAGGACGCACCGGGGCAAGACGTAGTCTTCAGCGAGGTCTTCCCTACGGCCAGTGGCCGGGCGAAGTTCGCGCCTACGCGTCCGCTGCCACCGGATGAGCCGGTAGATAACGACTATCCGACGGTGCTGACCACTGGTCGTCAGTTAGAACACTGGCATACCGGATCCATGACCCGCCGCGCCAAAGTGCTCGATGACCTGGAGCCAGAAGCCGTGGCGAGCTTGGCGCCCGCTGAGCTTATCCGGCTGGGGTTGGCGCCAGGCGATGACCTAACGATCACCACCCGGCGAGGGGCCATTACCCTCAAGGTCAGGACGGATCCGGGCATGCCCGAGGGGATGGTTTTCGTGCCTTTCTGCTACGAGGAAGCGGCGGCGAATCTACTCACTAACCCAGCGCTGGATCCATATGGAAAGATTCCAGAGTTCAAGTACGCCGCTTGCCGGTTGAGCCGCCCGGAAACCCATATAAAGCGAGTTAGCCAGTAAGCTTTGACTGAAGGCAGTAGCGATTGATCAGGCGCTCAATAAAGGGCGCCTATCAACCAGCTACTCGGAATGATCGGTTGGGTCAGGTTGTAGCGTTGTCTGCCTCGAAATTGTAGAGCCAGTAAAGGTCTACGAGCGCTTAAATATGGTGTGAAAAGCCATTGATATGACGGCTAGATCAGCTTCAATAGTGGAAAGGGAGGCCGTCTTAGTTGACGGTCTCTTTTTATAATATCGTCATAGTTAGCATGTCAGAAGGGTGGAAATAAATTGTCTGGAGTATCAATGTCATAGCATACACCAGGATCATTGAGTGAAATTTTTACAATATGATTACTATACCGCTGGAGAATAGCGGATGCGCCGTTGGGGTGGCTTAAGTCAGCGATATGTTCCCAAAATCTTCTACCAAAAATAACCGGGTGGCCTGGGATCTGTAGGTGTGTTGGCTGAACGATATTTTCTGCGCTAGACATGTCTGCTAATAACTTACACGTTTTTTGAGTCACCCAAGGGAGATCGGCAAGCCAAATCGCCGCGGATCGGTAATTATTAAATTTTTCGTCTGAGCATAGATATTTGAAAGCATCGCTAATGCTGTATCCAAGTCCTAAATGACTGCGCGGGCTAACCAGCGTTGGCGTGATTGGAGAAAGACCGAGTGATTGAGCCTTATCATCTTCTCTAAGCACAACGATAATGTTTGGAAAGTGCTTCTGAATAGTTAACAACGTGGAGGTCAGTAGTGTCTTTCCATTGCTTAATTTAGCAATTCTTTTATCGCTACCAAAACGACGAGACTGGCCAGCCGCCATGACAATCACGATGATATCACTACAGCTCATGACGTGTTTTTCCACGATAAATGCGGTGAATATTGGCCATGACGGCTAACGCAATTTCAGCAGGTGTTTTGCTGCCTAAATTAAGCCCAATGGGCATGTTAATTCGTGCTACTTGGGCACTTGTTAGGCCGCCAGAGCGCAGCAGCCGCTCTGCACGTTGTTGTGAGGTCTGATGAGAACCCATGACCCCAATGTAAAATGCATTCGTACGGACGGCTTCGATCATGGCTAAATCATCAATACGCGGGTCATGGGTCAAGGCAACAATGGCGGTATTGGCATGGCAGCCACCTGATGAAATAAACACCGAAGGTAGAACGGCCTGCACTTCTATGCCGGGTACATCGAAATTTTTTCGGACTTCGTCCCTGGGTTCACAGACAATCACTTCAAAACCAAGCGTTTGGGCAAACAGCGCACAGGGCGCAGAGACGGAGGAGATCCCCGCGATAATCAGCCGTAGCGCAGGGCCTATGCGAATATTGACGCTAGCGGTATCAAAAATAACGGTGGGCTCGGTGTTCTTCGAGGGGTTAAAGCGCTTGCCGCTGCCATCCAATTTGATACAGCGGGTTAGCGGTTGGCGACCCAGTAGCGTGGCATGCACCACTTCTAGGTGAGTGAGGTTTTCGGTGTTGGGCGCTAGCCGTTCAACCAGCACTTCAAGGCTACCACCGCAGGGTAAACGAATATTCGCTGAACCAGCGTCACCGCCATAGCGCACCCGCTGAACCGGTTCGTTGAACGCTCCCGTTTGAAGCCTGGTGATGAAGTCCTCTTCGACACAGCCGCCCGACAGTGACCCCAGATAGTCGCCTGTCGAACATGCTACTAGCATGGCACCCGGCTCCCGGGGTGCCGAGCCAAAGGTTTTTAGCACCGTACACAACCAAATAGTCAGCCCCTGGTTGGCCCATTTCAATGCGCGTTCGATAACCTGTAGATCAAGGTGTTGCATTAACTAGCCGCCTCCATCGGGAATCGATGGGATGCTTTCAGCGCGTCGCGAATGGTGTCAGGGGTAAAAGGAGGATGGGTAAAGCGCACCCCCGTGGCATCAAAAAGCGCGTTGGCAATCGCAGGAGCNNCGTTGGCAATCGCAGGAGCGCCGGGCAGTGAGGCGGACTCGCCTACGCCGAGTGGCGGCAGTTCTGGACGATCAAGCAGCATGACGTTGATGGGGGGGAGCTCCGAGAAACGCAGAATAGGGTAGCCGCCCCACTCTTTGCTGGTCGGTAAACCATCCTCAAAGGTCACCCGCTCCTTTAACGTGCGGCTGAGCATTTGGATCACATTGCCATGCACCTGATGGCGAACGCCTGCGGGGTTCACCATTAAGCCCGCATCCTGACCTACATATAAATTCTCGACGACAATCCGTCCACTCTTCACATTGACTTTAAGCTCAATTACCCAGGCGGCGAGCGCGGCGCCAAAGCCGGGGAATTTGCTATGCACGTACTGGGCGTAAGCGAAGCCTCGGCCGTAGCGCCACTCACCCTCGCTTCTTGGGTTGGTGTTAGCGATGCTGGGCTTCCAGTTCGCACGTTCGGCTAACGCTTCGACAAGTTCGCAAGCGCGATTATCGGCTAAATAGCGCAACCGGTAGGTGACTGGATCTTCATTTGCTAAATAGGCAAGCTCATCAATATAGCTTTCGTGGGCGAAGGTGCTGGGCAATGCCGAGACGCCACGTAGCCAGGAGGCGCGCACCAGAGTCGGGACGTCGTCGCAGACTATTTGGCGATGAGGGTAGCGGTAGGGTGGCACCGACGTTCTATCTCCCATCTCAAAGGGGATATCAATAGGCGAGGCAGCACCGGTTAGCAGTAGTGCCAGGGTGGGCGCACTGTTAGAGGGGTAGCGCGTATTAAAGCGATAGCCTGCCGGGCTGCCATCTGCATTTAAACCGCCCTGGATCGCCATATACTGAGCAGCTCCTTTAGGCTCCCAGGTGTGCTCCTGCTCACGGGTGAGTTGCACACGGACGGGGCGGCCAACCGCCTGAGAGAGTAGTACAGCATCCGCGCCAACATCGTCGGCGCAATTGCGCCCATAGCAGCCCGAGGTTTCCATGCGGGTAATGGTGATAACGCCTTCGTCTAAACCGGTAAGGCGGGCGAGATCGGCGCGCAGGCTGTGTGGATTTTGGGTGCCCGACCATACGTGCAGGCCATCTTCATTGGCATCGGCGACGGAGCACGAAGGGCCAATGGAGCCGTGCAGCTGGAAAGGCCACACATAGTGACGATTGAGCGGATATTGCGCGGCGGCTAGCGCATTGTCGAGATCACCCTCATCGAGGAGTATGCGCTGCTTGTTGGGTAAGTCGAGCAGTGCTTGCTCTATGTTGTCCAACTGAGGCAAGCCTTCGATGGGGCGCCACTGGATCTTGAGCTGTTTGGCTGCGGCAGCAGCCTGTTCTTCACGTTCGGCCACCACACCAACAAAGTCACCGACCACCACGACACTGACCACGCCTGGCAAATGTGCCACGGAGCTTTCATCAACCGCGATTAAACTGTTGCCAATAAAGTCGCCGTTATCATGGCCTACATAAGGCGGGCGAATCACTCGCCCATGCAGCATATCGGGCAGGCGTAGGTCGTGGATAAAGGTCAATTGCCCGGTGGCCTTGGCGGGTATATCCACGCGAGAGGTCGATTGGCCGACCAGGGTATAGTGGCTGACCGGCTTAAGCGGCACCTCATCGGTAAGCTTTAATGCATGACGGGTCCCCCGCAGCAACTCTCCAAAGCTCACGGATGAGTGGTTATCATCACTGGGCATAATAGCGCCGTTTTGGCAGCTAAGTAGTGAGCGCTCAGTGTCAAAGTGCTTTGCTGCCAGTGTTAATAGATACTCCCGCGCTTGAGCCGCCGCGCGGCGTAGAGGTTCGGCAGTGATTTGAATCGACGCACTAGCAATAGTGGGGCCTTGGTTGGGGGCTTCAACAGAGTTGCCCAGCACCATGGTAACGCTGTCGAACGCGACGCTAAGCTCTTCCGCAACAATTTGAGCGAGCGCCGTGCGTATACCGGTGCCCAAGTCTACGTGGCCGTTGAAAGCCACGATGTGGCTATCGCTCAGCACGGCAATAAATATCTCAGGCTCATGGGGAGTGAAGTTTGAGTGTGTACCTGGCTGTCCGGGCGCGGGCTTAGGGGGTGTAACCGGGTCGCGATAGATCACCAGAACATCAGATCCATACAGCAGTGACTCTCTTGTATAGTCTGATTTATCGGCCATGCTTGCCTCCCACGCTAGCGTTTTAAGTAATCAGTGCAGATGAATTTGAGGTGATCAACGAGCAATAACTAAGGTAAAATTGTAGCGTGTACGCCATAAAAGCATGGTGAATTGATCCAGCGCAAGCCGTATTTAATACGTTGATGCATCATTTTGTTAACCAGTGCCATACTCGATACACGTCGTCGCTAATAGATTAAGGAGATGGAATGACAACGGATAGTGCGCTCAAACACTCGTCTTCCGGCGAGCACCCCACGCCTTCAGAGCAGGGGTATGATTTTTCTGAGCAAGTAGGCCATCTACTGCGTAAAGCCTACCAGCGGCATACGGCTATTTTTCAGCGCTACAGCAGTGATAAACAGCTTACGGCCATTCAGTTTGTCACGCTGTGTACGGTGATGGAGCGAGGTCCCAGCTCGTTAACCGACATCGTTAACGCCACGGCGATTGATCCAGCCACCATCCGTGGCGTCATTAAACGCCTTAAAGCACGTGAGTGGATCTCGCTCACCACCGACCCCAATGATCAACGCAAAGTCATGGTAGTGATCACCGAGCCTGGGGAGACATTAGTCGAGGGCATGGTGCCCAGTGCCAAGCAAATTAGCGATCAGACCATGAAAAATCTCAATCCGGCAGAGCGGGTTGCTTTAATGCACCTGCTGGAAAAAATGAACGCGGACGGATGACACAGCTGAGGTGCCCGCTTCACTTGCGTTTTCGGGCACTCCTAACGCTTCATTAAGTAACCCAGTGTTTCATCCAGTCTAATTACATCCCCATATTTGCTATCGATATCAAACAGGTTGGCTTCATGGGGCGCGGGGTGGCGATCGCCCACGCAATCACGTACCACCATCACCCGAAAGCCGTGCTGTACGCCGTCAACGGCGGTGGCGCGAATGCAGCCGCTGGTGGAACAGCCGGTAATGATCAGCGTATCGACGCCCATGGCGACCAGCGTGAAGGCAAGCGAAGTACCAAAGAAGGCGCTGGCGTACTGCTTGGTCATTATCAGCTCATCTTGATGGGGGGCCACCTCGGGGCAGAACTCGGCGTAAGGGTTGCCCGCCACCATCGCCCGCATTACCGGCGACTTCTTGACCCAAATGCCACCATCAATTTGATCCGGGGCGTGATAAAGGATGTTGGTGTGGATGACTGGCGTGCCAGTGCGCCGTGCGGTATTGAGTAGCGGTGGCATATTGGCCACCGCATCCACCACGCCCTGGGCAAATAGCGGCGAGCCTGGCGTGGTGTAGCCTTGCATAAAATCAACCACCAGCAGTGCGGGCCTTTTGCCAAAGCCAATGCGTCCATCCCACACGCCCTTGTAGTTGTCCGAGGCCGTATTATCAGTATTGTGCTGCGACATGGTCGTCTCCTTAATCAGCACTCTAGATCGTTAATCAGCACCTGATCTCGTTAGTAAGCCCCTGACAAGAGAGCACCCGCGCCCGGTACGATGGGTTCCAGGTCGAGTGCCTTGAGCATGGCGTAGGTGGTCGCGATAGCTGCGGTCACCACTGGCTTACCGGTCAGGGCTTCAACCTTGGCAACGGCCGGTAGCGATGGCATTTGTACACAGGCCGACAAGACGATCGCATCCACGTTACTTAAATCGAGGCTGGCGACGATTTCGGGGAGATTGGCGGGATCGTGGCGAGCGACATCCAGGTTATTGGGGATCTCAAGCGCCCGGTAGTCGAGCACCTCAATGCCTTCCTGACGGATGTAGTCGACCACCATTTCGGTCAGCGGCTTCATGTAAGGCGCCACTACCACCACACGTTTGGCTTTCATCACACCCAGGGCATCAACCAGCGCACCGGCGCTGGTGACCACCGGCGTGTCGCAGCCATTCTCTTCGGTGCGGCTGCGCAAACGCTTTTGCGACGCTCGGTGGTAGCCGGGCCCCATCGCCATAATGGCAACCAGGCAGGCATACCCCATCACATCCACTGCTGCATCGGAGAGCTCCAAGGCACAGCGGTCAGACTCCGCATCCATCGCGGCCAGCTCGTCCTTGCTGACGGTTTTCATACGCATGCGGCTGGAGTGGAAGGTAAAGCGCTCCGGGCGGATTAACTGCCGCGCCGTAAGCATGGCGGGTATTTCGGTCTCCATGGTGATATTGGAGCTGGGGACGATTTGGCCGATGCGGTAGGTCTTGGTGCTCTGAGTCATGATTATTGGCCTTGGTTAGAGTTGTGTGCCCAGGAAGTCTTCAAACGCGGCAAAAAAGCCGTCGAAGTCATCCCAAGGAATCATATGGCCCGCCTGTACCGCGGTTGTGATGCGAATGGTCGGCAACAGGTCGAGAATCTCAGCGCGGTCTTCATCCTGGATAACCCCGCCCTTGCCTGCACACATCAGTAGCGTGGGCACTTTGATAGCGGGGAAGTCCTGGTGGATATCGACGCTGTGGAACTCTTCAAACGCCTGAACAATGGCGGGCTCAAAGCAAGTGTGTAACCACTCGGCGCGTAACCGCAGCTGCTCGTCGCTCCAGGTGGGGCAGTAGTGGCGCATGGTTTCGATGTCTGCGCCCCGGGTGCAGTCGCGAATCGAGTCTACATACCAGGGCAGCTTGCTGGGGTACTCACGGCGCCCTGGCCCTGAAACCGGTGGGTCGATAAGTACCAGTTTGTCGATGCCCTTGGCGCCGCGATTCATGGCGCGCAGCGCAAAGCGCGCCCCCATGGAGTGGCCCGCCAGAATGACGTTGCTTAAACCGAGCGCATCAATAAAGGCGATCACATCGTTGGCACAGGTGTCGGTGTCATAAGCAAGTTCAGGCCCGGTGGACGACAAGCCACGCCCACGGACATCCAGCACATAAGTGTCGAAGTGCTGGCCCAGGCGCTCGGCCACAAAGCCCCAGGTAATCGCCGGGCTGGTGATGCCGGGGATTAGCACCAGCGGCTGGCGCGCTGTCTCGGCGCTGTCACCAAAGCGCAGGTAGTGCTGACGAATTCCATTGGCGTGTACGTTGGCGCCATAGAGATAGGTGCTGCTCATGCTGGGCTCCCTTGACTGGTGGGTTGCTTCAGCGGTACTTCAAAGGGGTCATAGGCGAATACCCAGGCCGGGTCTTCGTCTTCCCGTAACCAGGTATTGTCGTGGGAAACCTGCTGAACCCGCGAAGCGCGTTCAAAACGGTTGGTGCGGTAAAGTTCGAATGCTTGCTGGTAGTTTTTGGCGCCCACTTCTTCCAGGCAGCGTACCAGCATGGCGGCGTCTTCAATGGCCATGGCCGCGCCCTGGGCCATATGAGGCTTCATCGGGTGGCAGGCATCGCCCAGCAGCACCAGTCGATTTTCATGCCACAGTGGCAGCGGGTTGCGCTCCAGCAAGGGCCATTTGGTAACGGTTTCAGTGCAGTCAATTAGTGCTTGTACGGTGGGATGGTAACCCTCGAATGCTTTGCGCATCTCTTCCCGGGAGCTGTCGACGAAGGAAGTGCCGTGGCTCCAGTCGGGTTCAGGCACGCCAGTCACGTAGTAATACTCCTTCTCGTCGCCGGTCACGAAGTAGACCATCATGTGGCGGTCTTCCGACCACCACTTCACGCAGGCTTCGAAATCCAGGTCGTATGCCTTGAGTTTTTCGGCAGAGATAATGGC
>NZ_JABUZF010000269.1:37746-45571 GCF_014897885.1 Halomonas sp. 3D7M
ACCCCAGCCGCTATAGATTGGCGCCTCCGGACCCAGCAGCTTCTCGCGCAGTCGCGAATTGACCCCATCGGCGCCGATCACCAGGTCGGCCTCTTCTGTCGTACCGTCAGCGAAGGTCATGACGACCTTGTCGCCGCTGTCGTCGACATCGACCAGGCGCTTATCGAAATAAAGATTGTCCTGGTCGAGCGTGCTGACCATTAATTCGTGCAGATCGCCACGGTGTACGGTGATATAGGCTGCGCCATAGTTTTCGCGCGCAAACTCGCCTAGCGGGATACGAGACTGGTACTCGCCGGTCATGCCGTTGCGGCTGAACCAGTAATCGGGGTGTGAGCCCATGGTATTGAGCTTCTCTTCAATGCCAATGCGGCGCATTACTTTCATCACGTTGGGGCCAAGGTGAATGCCTGCCCCAAGGCGCGCAAACGCGGGTGCCTGTTCGTACACCTTGGTGGGGTAACCCGCTTTCTGCAGTAGCGCGCCTGCAGCGGCGCCGCCAAGGCCCGCGCCAATAACGGCTATGGTGGGTTTATTGTTCATATTCTGGTTTCCTCGCTGTTTTATTCGCCTATCACTCGTTTCTGCATGCGTTCGCGAATGCTATAAAACAACGTATACACCATTTATTTTTTGGTCAAGAATTAGTTTTGAAATTATTTTTAAACGAAAAAAAAGCGGTGTTTTTATTTAAATATATGAATTTAATGTATTTACAGCTGTTTTTTTGGTTTTATGCAAAAACTTGAAAAACGCATCCATTGAGTGCTATACGTTTATTAGGCTTGTTTTTATAGCGTACACACCTTTAGTGCTCGGTGGGTGTTAGCTCTGCACTTAGCTGGTGCAAGTCGATTGGCCGTATATGAAAGGGAGATGAAAATAGGCTGGATGAAGGTGCTACGAAGCGTGTTTGGCAGGCAGTACTTATTAGTAATATCTAAGTCATATCCAAGCCCTATTCAGAGCAAGAGGGCGGGCTTAACAATAACGATGATGATCCCCTATGACGCTAAAGCTAACTATCAATGGGCACGAACACGAGTTGGCCGTGCCGCCACAGACACCATTGCTCAATGTGCTGCGTAACGACCTAGCGCTCAATGGGCCTAAGTATGGCTGTGGTTTGGGTGAGTGTGGGGCATGCAGCGTATTGATTGATGGCATGGCCGCACGCACCTGCGTGCTGCCCGTGTCTGCTGCTGTTGGTCATGAGGTAACCACCCTTGATGGTCTTTCCCATGGCGATGAGCTTGATCCTGTACAGCAAGCCTTTATCGATGCTCAGGCAGCCCAGTGTGGCTACTGTTTGAACGGTATGATCATCACTATTCGTGCGTTGCTAAATCATAATGCCCACCCCTCTGCGCATCAGATTCGCACCGCTTTAGAGCATAACCTCTGCCGATGTGGCACCCATGTTGAAATTCTCCAGGCAGCGGAGCGTGCCGTGGTTATTAACGCGGCCGCGTTGCAGGAGGCTTCTCATGAGTGAAGGGGCGGTGCTCCATGGCCAGCAAAAACAGGCCGACATCCCCGCGCTGCTAGAGAAGGCACGTTTTGGTGTCGTGGTGCGTCCACCTTACTACCGGTGGAATGGCGAGCGTTTTGAGAGTGATCGCTTGGTTGGCGTCGATCGCAGTAGCATTGCCTCACTCTCTGGCTCTATTGAAGTCGTGGTGGACGGGAATTTTGTGGCGGTGGTTGCCGATAGTTTGGCCTTGGCGACCGACGCCGCTAAACAGTTGAAGATTGAGTGGCAGGCCGTTCACCAGGCATCCGAAAAAGTGCCTGAAGGAGGTCAAGGGCCCTCTGAGTCGCCTCTTGTAAAGCCTAACCAGTCGTCCATGCATTCGAACCATGCGTATGGCTGGCCGAGTCGCATGCGCTGGGGCAATCACCCCAGTTGGGTAATTGCCGATTGTCGCGACCAACAATTGAGCGTGTGGGGGCAAACCGTCACCCCTGCGGCGCTGAAACAGGATTTAAGCCGGTTAACCGCGCTGGATATTAGCCAGATTGAGCTTTACAGCGCCGACGGTAAGCACGCATCAAATCAGGCCTCAGGGCTGGGTCGCCACAGCGGTGACGATGCCGCCGTGGATGCGGCGCTGATGTCGCGGACGGTGGGCGGCCCGGTAGCCGTTTGGCTCGATGCCCACTACGCCAAGGACGCTCAGGCATTAGGCCAAGCGCAGCGAATTAGCCTAAACGCAGACATTGCCAGTAGTGGTGAGATAGCCCGTTATCACTATCAGCAGGCCAACCTCACGGGGGAGGTGGCTGGCGTAGGGTTGCTGTTAAGCGGTAGGGCCGCGATAACCACCGCTAGCGCTGAGGCCACCACCGGTGAGCAAGACACAACGCCATTCTCGCCCTATGTATTTCGCGACCAATACCTTGCCGCACGCTCCCAGCCAGCGTCACTCTCCACTAATGCCACCTTGATGGGGATACAGCAGACGTTTGCGCGGGAGTCTTTTTTAGATGAGGTTGCCCGCGAGAGCGACCAAGACCCTGTCGCGCTGCGGCTTCGCCATCTTGACGATGCCCGTGGCATAGAGTTGATAGAGTCCGTGGCTAAACGGGCCGAATGGCCAAGGGCATCCAATCCATCAGCGGACGCTTTACCCCAGGATCTACTGCGCGGGCGGGGCTTTGCCTACTCGCAGTTGCCCGATCGGAATCAGCGCGTGGAATCGGGAGTGCGCTCTGCCTGGATTGCCGATGTTGAGGTCAATCGTGTTACCGGTGATGTTCAGCTTACCCGTTTGGTGGTGGGGCAGGACGCTGGCCCTGATGTGGATACTGATCGCCTTCAGCAAACGCTACAGGCCCGGGTATTGGGCGAAGCGCGCCCCCTTTTGGGGCAAGCGCCCAGTTTCGACGAGTGGGGTGACGGCAGTCGTACGCTAACGAAAAGTGACTATTCAGCGGGCTTACCAACCAGCGCTTCTTCGTCAAGCCCTGCTGAGGAGGGTGTTAATCACAGCGTCAGTAAAGATGTATTAAGCGGTGCGGAGCTATCGCCGGGTGTTGCGGTAATCGCCAATGCGCTTTTTGATGCCACCGGCCTGCGTTTTCGCCAACCACCGTTTACCGCCAAACGTGTGCGCCAGGCACTCGAAGCTTCGTCCATCGAGGAGGCAGGGCGCCCATCTACATTGAAACCGACGCGGTCAGTGAAACGTCGCTGGTTAGCCGCTGCAGCGTTTACCACCATTGCGGGCACTGCGGCCGTGGCGTGGCCGTGGAAAGGGGCCATTGCGCCTGTCTCACGGCCAGCCGCCAACCTTTATTCCGCCGAGACCATTGAACGCGGGCGACTCGTGGCGGCTGCAGGCGACTGCGCGGCGTGTCATACCACAGAGGGTGGCGTGACCAATGCCGGTGGGCGTGAATTTGAAACCCCTTTCGGGACGCTCTACAGCACTAACATTACTCCGGATGAGGCGACGGGGATTGGTCAGTGGTCTTACGCAGCCTTTGAACGCGCCATGCGCCATGGCATTAGCCGTGATGGCAGCCACCTGTATCCCGCGTTTCCCTATACGGCGTTTGCCAAGACCAGTGATGCCGATTTACAGGCGCTTTACGCCTACTTAATGGCTCAACCTCCTGTCGCGACTGAAAAAAACGCCAATGCGCTCACGTTCCCCTTCAGCGTGCGTAGCTTAATGGCAGGCTGGAATACGCTTTATCACGATGCAACCCCTTTCCAGCCTGACCCCATGCAAAGCGAACTGTATAACCGGGGAGCCTATCTCGCCGAAGGGTTGGGCCACTGCAGCGCCTGCCATAGTCCCCGCAATGCCATGGGGGCTGAGAAAAACGGCGAGGCGTATTTTGCCGGTGCCTTTGTAGATGGTTGGGAAGCACCACCGCTTAATACGCTGTCGCGTGCGCCCATCCCGTGGAGTGAAGCATCGCTCTACGACTATCTGCGCCACGGTGAATCTGAGTTTCACGGCGTTGCCTCTGGCCCTATGGCCCCGGTGGTAGCGGGGTTGGCGGAGCTACCTGAATACGATGTGCGGGCGATTGCTCACTATGTGGCCGCCCAAATGCAGGCACCAACCGGGAATAGCGATGCGGCGATGGCGGACGCTACGCAGCGCGTAACCAGTACAGCCGTTAGCTCAACAGGGCTGGAGGCAGGGGAGCGGCTCTTCGAGGGCGCCTGTGCGGCGTGCCATGTCGATTCTGGCGTTCCTACCTTTTCGAGGGCGAGCACTAATCTGGCGCTGAATACCAATTTGCACAGCGACCATCCCGATAACGTTATTCAGTCAATTTTGGGCGGTGTTCATGCCGAACACGTCCCCGGTATCGGCAGCATGCCAGGCTTTGCCGACAGCTTTAGTAATACCCAGGTCGCTGATTTGACGACCTATCTCCGAGCGCGCTTTGCTCCTGAGAAAGCACCTTGGCAACAAGTAAAACAACGCATCACAGAGTTACGCCAGCCTCACTACAACAACACTCACTCTACTCCCTGACGTAATAAAACGAGGTGGATTATGAAACGCAGTAAATGGATATGGCTAGTATGGGCAGTTGTCCTGCTGAGCTACCTAGTGCCTTACACCCTCCTAAGCGGGGTCGCGTTCTGGTACGGCAGCTTCCTGTTTTGGATGTTGGCAGGGCTGATCATCATTGCGCTGAATGTGTTTATCACTAAAGATTTTGAGGAGCACAGCAATGACTGAGTCACTCATCTGGTGGTCCATTGCCATCTATTTATTGATCGCTATTGGCATTGCGATCATGTCTCGCCAAGGCCCTTCCGAAAGTATGTCGGGATACTTCCTGGGTAACCGACAAATGAACGGCTTTGTCTCGGCGCTGAGTTACAGTGCCACTACCTACAGTGCTTTTATGATGGTGGGCTTGGCAGGTCTTACCTATGCCGGCGGCGTGGGAGCGCTCGGTTTTGAAATCATCTATTTTGCCGGTGTATCGCTTGTGGCTATCTTCGGGCCAAAATTCTGGGCGGTGGGCAAGAAGTTTGGCTTTGTCACCCCCAGCGAAATGTTGGGCCACCGCTACAACAGCAAACATGTGGCCATGGCTGTCTCGATTGCCAGTTGTATCTTCCTGATTCCCTATTCAGCCGTTCAGCTCGCAGGTGTCGGTTACCTGTTACAGGGGATTACTGATGGCGCGATTACTTTTACGACTGGGGTGGTACTGGCCACTGCCATTGCCATCTTCTTCTCCTATATCGCGGGCATTCGTTCGGTGATGTGGACCGACTCGCTCCAGGCCATCATGATGATTGTTGCCTCAACCCTGGTGGCCTTCTTGGTGATCCAAGGCCTGGGTGGTTTCGGCGCACTATTCGATACGCTGGCAACGGAACATCCACAGTCGCTGACGGTGCCCGGCCCTGGCTTGTTCAGCTTTGTCACTTTCCTGGGGCTTACTATTCCCTGGTTCTTCTTTAGCATTTCCAACCCGCAGGTCAGTCAACGCCTGTTTATGCCTTCCTCGCTGCGCTCCATGCGCCACATGCTGATTGGCTTCCTGGTATTTGGTTTTATCTACACCATGGTCTCTGTGCTTTGGGGCTTCTCTGCTTTAGCCGCATTCCCAAGTCTTGCAAGTGCAGATTTAGCCACGCCTACGCTGCTGGCCTCGGAGTTTGTACCGCCAGTATTAGGGGTGATCGTGATGATCGGCATCATGGCGGCTGCGGTCTCTACTATCGATTCGATCATGCTGACCTTGGCCTCTATGGTTTCCCGCGACGTCTATGCCAACGTCAAACCGAACGTCAGTGAAAAGCGCCAACTGCTGGTGGGCAAGTTCGTGGTGCCAGTGATCGCACTAATGGCGCTGGCCTTTGCCGAGCTGCAGCTTGACCTTATTGCAGTGCTGTCGGTGGCCGCTTCCTCCGGTCTGGTAGCGATGGTGCCGGCACTTACCGGTGCCTTCTATTGGAAGCGCGGTACTGGCGTCGGTGCACTGGTAAGCGTAGTGGGCACCAGCGCCTTTGTGCTGTTGATGTATGCCACTGGCAATTCTCTATTGGGCCTACCCGCTGGCGTTTGGGGCATTGTGGTCGCTAGTGTGCTGTTTGTTGGCGTTAGCCTTATGACCAAACCTCATCAAGCCTCTTCGGACGCCTTCTTTACCGCCATCTCGGAAGAGCTGAGTAAAAAGAGCCGTACTACCACCGATCAAGCGACGAAAGAAGCGGCTGCCTAATTGACGTTCAGCTTTGAACCGATAACACCACAGAGCGCTTGGTGTGCCCAAAGGTGAGCACGAGCGCTCTCAGCTAACACTCCCCAGTATGCTATAGCTGTGCTTTCGCCTGGGGAGTTAGGAGTATGTATGGATCACGCAAGCTTTGCCGAAATTTGCCTCCATCAGCTAAAAATGTCCGGCGTACATGAAGGCGAAAAACTCGTCGTACTGACCCAGGGTAGCGAACGCCTTAATTATGCGGATGCCTTTATGGCGGCGGGACAGCGTTTAGGCGCCAATATGTACCACATGCGGTTACCCGCGCCGTTACCTACCGGTGGCTGGGCCGTGGGAACAACGGGGCTTGCTAGCATGCCCGATGCGGTGGAAGCGCTGAAAAACTGCGACATGTTGATCGATTGTATTTTCCTGCTGTTCTCTCCCGAGCAAATGGCGATCCAAGCCGCGGGTACGCGCATCTTGACGGCGGTTGAACCGCCAGAATTACTGGCCAGAATGTTGCCCACCAAGGAACTAAGGGAAAAGGTTGAACTGGCCGCCGCGCTGCTGGAAAAAGCCAAAGTGATGCGCATCACCTCGCGCCATGGCACTGATGTCACCTATCAACTGAATACTTATGAGACGGTTGCTGAATATGCCTGTACTGACGAACCGGGGCGTTGGGATCACTGGCCCTCTGGCTTTGTGTTTACCGGAGGGGATGACGATGGCGTTGATGGCACCATTGTGGTGGCGCCGGGCGATATTCTGCTACCCCAGAACATATATGTCAGAGAGCCCATTACCTACACCATTGAAAAGGGCTGGATTACCGGCATACGCGGTGGGCTCGATGCGGAGCTAGTGAAATCCTATATGGATAGCTTTAACGACCCGCGCGGCATGGGCATGAGCCATGTTGGCTGGGGCATGAACCCGAACGCCAAATGGCACCGCATGGTGCCGGGGGAGTTCCCGGGGGGCATGGGGATGGAGCCGCGCAGCTTTTATGGCAACGTGATGTTCTCCACCGGCCCGAACAGCGAGCTAGGTGGCACAAATGATACCGCCTGCCACTTGGATATCCCGATGCGTAATTGCTCATTGTTTCTTGATGATGAACCCATCGTGATTGATGGTGATATTGTCGTAAAAGAGCTGCAGATGGACAGAAACTGACAGGCAAGCAATACATAGTGCGAAGAATGGTGCGAAGATGAACGCAACGATGCCATTGTACGTTTAAGTATGCCGCTTGCCGCTTGCCGCTTGCCGCTTGAATATGACCTAACCGATAGCGCCGCTCCTGTCCATGGGGGAATCCTCCATGGGCATTGCTGTGTCTCGATGCCAAAAGATATCTCCCATAGTTGACTTTGCTATGCCTATGTTAGGTTGATATTCAACGCTAATTGTCCTCCCCGGAAATTGTAATGCGCTACAAACTCACCTTATGGTCATTAATAAGTATTAGGAAAAAAATATAAACCAATAGGGGGCCCGGGGATGTGTGGAGGTATGTGTTGAATCGAGCACTTACCTTGGCGCAACGGGACTTTTACCGGGGAATGTGTATGAATGAGACCCTTGCAGATGCTGGGGGCACGACGGCGGCAGCGGCAGAAGTGCCGTC
>NZ_JABUZF010000269.1:45599-86936 GCF_014897885.1 Halomonas sp. 3D7M
GAGTTTTGCCCGCTTCGTCAATGTCCAAAAGAGCTATGACGGTGTTGAACTGGTCGTCAAGGACTTCAATCTTGATATCCGCAAGGGTGAATTCGTCACCCTGCTAGGCCCTTCGGGCTCTGGAAAGACCACCTGTCTGATGATGATGGCAGGCTTCGAAACCCCCACCCATGGTGAGATTCTACTCAACGACGAGCCAATTAGTGGCTTGCCGCCGCACAAGCGTGGCATTGGCATGGTCTTCCAGAACTATGCGTTATTCCCGCACATGACGGTGGCCGAGAATCTTGCTTTCCCGCTTGAGGTGCGCCATCTCAGCAAAGCGGAGATCAAGGAGAAAGTGGCTAAGGCACTGGCCATGGTACGCCTGGAAGAGTTTGGTGATCGCCGCCCGGCGCAGCTCTCTGGCGGCCAGCAGCAACGGGTGGCATTGGCTCGTGCGCTGGTCTTTGAGCCTGATCTGGTGCTGATGGACGAACCGCTGGGCGCGCTGGACAAGAATCTTCGCGAAGAGATGCAGTACGAGATTAAGCGCATTCACGCCCGTCTTGGGGTAACCATGATTTACGTCACCCACGACCAGACCGAAGCACTGACCATGTCTGACCGGATTGCGGTCTTCAACGATGGCATTGTGCAGCAGTTGGCCTCTCCGGACGAACTCTACGAACGACCGGAAAATGCCTTTGTGGCGTATTTCATCGGCGAGAACAACCGCTTGGTGGGTGACGTTATCGAGCACCTCGGTAGTGACTGCAAGGTGCGCCTGGATAGCGGCGACATGGTGATTGCCAAAGCGGTGGCGTCGGGCGACGTAGGCTCGCGTACGACGCTATCACTGAGACCCGAGCGGGTCAGCATCCTGCCGGATGATACCGACGGCGCGCAGTTCGACAACCAGTTCACTGCTACGGTGCAGGAGGTTATCTACCTTGGCGACCATCTACGCACGCGGGTGTCGGTGTGCGGTAACGAGGACTTTATTTTGAAAACGCCCAATGCCCAAGGGTGTGGGGTGATGCGCCCCGGCCAGCAAATTCAGGTTGGTTGGTCGAGTGCCGATTGCCGCGCGTTGGATGCATGAGCCGGACGGCAGTCAAGTGCGCCGTTTCTCGGTACCTGATGGTGCCGGCGGCGATGACAACAGCAAACGGAGAATCTCTATGAAAATCAGCAATCGCGTTGTTAAGACAAGTATCGCTGCCGTGGGGATGTCGGCACTTGCCGTGGCGGTTAGTGCCCATGCTCAGCAGACGCTGAATATTGTTTCTTGGGGCGGTGCTTACAGCATGAGCCAGCACGAGGCTTACGATAAGCCGTGGATAGAGAAGACGGGTGACGAGATTGTCAATATCGACCGCAGTGGTAACGCTTTGGCCGGTCTGCGTGCTCAATCTCAGGCTGGCAACGTGACCTGGGATTTAGTCGACATGCTCCCCGCCGATGCCATGATCGCTTGTGACGAAGGGCTTATCGAGCCCCTCGACCACGATGAGCTGCTGGCCGACGCCCCGGATGGCACGCCGCCAAGTGAGGACTTCGTCGAGGGGGGCTTGGGGGACTGCTTTGTGGCGTCCATCGTCTATTCCAATATTGTCGCCTTCAATAGCGAGATGTTCCCAGAGGACGCTCAGCCCAGCACCATCGAGGATGTCTTCGACCTGGAGAACTACCCCGGCAAGCGGGCTCTGCTGCGCAAGCCAATTAACAATATGGAATGGGCCTTGATTGCCGATGGTGTCGAGCGTGATGAGGTCTACGCCATGCTTGAGACCGAAGAAGGCGTGCAGCGTGCCTTCGACAAGCTGGATACCATCAAGGATGAAGTCATCTGGTGGGAAGAGGGTGCCCAGCCGCCTCAGCTGTTGGCCGATCAGGAAGTCGCCTTTGCCTCCGCCTACAATGGTCGGATCTTCAATGCCATGGTCACTGAAGACCAACCCTTCGAGATCATTTGGGATGCGCAGGTGTTCGAGCTAGATGGCTGGGTTGTGCCCACCGGCAAGCTCGACAAGGTGAAGGATTATCTCCATTTCGCCACCGATACCCAGCGACTCGCCGATCAGGCTCAGTACATTTCCTATGGCCCGGCACGTCTTTCTTCCTCTGAGCTGGTGTCCACCCATGCCGAAACCGGTATCGATATGACGCCGCACATGCCAACCCACGAACCTAACTTCGCAACGGCACTGCAAAAAGATGACCTGTTTTGGGCTGACTACAACGATGAGCTGACCCAGCGCTTTAACGCCTGGCTATCCCAGTAAGGCGCTGCCGCCGTCCGTCGACAATCGGGCGGCGGCATAACCGATAGCCGATCGTTGCTGATCGCTTTTCTTGCCTGACGGAGAGATCTACGTGTCCGAACCGCTTGCAGCTCCTCTGACAACGGCCGATGGCGTGCCGCTCAAGGTTAGCCTGCGTCGCACCGTACGACGCTCGAAAATCAAGGCGCTGCTGCTGGTTGCGCCGCTACTGGCATTCCTGTTTATCGCCTTTCTGATGCCCTTGTTCGAAATGCTGTGGCGCAGTGTCGATAACCCTGAAGTGTCTACCCATCTATCACGAACCGTTTCAGCGCTGGAAGGCTGGAATGGGGAGTCATTACCCGATGAAGCCGCCTTTGCCGCCTTGGCTGAGGACCTTCGTGTCGGACAGCAGGAACGCAACCTGGGGTTGTTGTCCAGCCGGCTGAACTATGAAAAGTCGGGCATGCGTTCGACCATTAGCCGCACGGCGCGACGTGTTGGTAGGCTGGAACCGCCGTATCGCGAGTCTCTGATCGAGGTCAACGATACCTGGGGAGAACTCGATACCTGGAAGCTGATCCAGCGTGAGGCGTCGCCCTACACCATTTCGTATTATCTGGCAGCGGTCGACCGTCAGTTGAACGCGGACGGCGAGATCGCCAAAGTGCCGGAACATATGCAGATCCACGCCACCCTGTTTTGGCGAACGCTATGGATGAGCGCTGTCATCACGGGCCTGACGCTAGCGCTCGGTTTTCCGGTGGCCTTTCTGCTGGCGAACCTGCCGACGCGTCACTCCAATCTGCTGATGATCCTGGTACTGCTACCGTTCTGGACCTCGCTGCTGGTGCGCACCACTACCTGGATTGCCATCCTGCAGTCGCAGGGGGTGCTCAATGACGTGATGGTAGCCCTCGGCGTGATCGCCGATGAGGCGAGGTGGCAGATGATCCACAACAAGATGGGCACGATCATCGCCATGACGCATATTCTGCTGCCTTTCATGATTCTACCGCTTTACTCGGTGATGAAGACCATTCCACCCAGCTATATGCGCGCCGCGCGCTCGTTGGGCGGCAAGCCGTTTCTCAGTTTTCGTCGAGTCTATTTTCCGCTGACCATCCCAGGCATCGCCGCTGGTGGCATCTTGGTATTCATACTGTCGATTGGCTACTACATCACACCGGCGTTGGTGGGTGGGCAGTCGGGTCGCTTCATCACTAATTACATCGCCTACCATATGCAGACATCGCTCAACTGGGGACTGGCGGCTGCGATTGCCTCCATCCTGCTGTTCGTGGTGATTATCTGTTATTTGGTATTCAATCGTCTGATCGGCGTCGACAAGGTCAAGCTGGGGTAAACGATGGCTATTCCTTCCTACGCCACCCGTGGCGAGCGCATTTGGCATTACATCTTTCTGGCTATCTGCGGCCTGGTGTTCCTATTCCTGATCGGGCCGCTATTGGTGATCATACCGCTGTCATTCAACGCGCAGCCCTACTTCACCTTCAGTAAGGAAATGCTGACTTTCGACCCAGCCGGTTATTCGTTGCGCTGGTATCAGGACTTCTTTACATCGAGTGAGTGGCTCAATGCCATCAAGAACAGCTTTATCATCGGTATTGCGTCCACGCTGCTAGCCACAGTGCTAGGGACGGTGGCGGCGTTAGGGTTGTCGAGTCGGCATATGCCAGCGCGTGGCGCGATCATGGCGCTGTTGATCTCGCCGATGATCGTGCCGTTGATCATCTCAGCGGCGGCGATGTTTTTCTTTTTTTCCAAGGTCAATCTCGCCCAGACCTACGTAGGCGTGATCCTGGCCCACACGGCGCTCGGCATTCCCTTCGTGGTCATCACCGTAACCGCTACGCTATCGAGCTTCGACACCACGCTGATCCGCGCGGCGCATAGCCTCGGCGCTAACCCGACACGGACCTTCTTTAAGGTGGTGCTGCCACTGGTAACACCAGGGGTGGTATCAGGAGCGTTGTTTGCTTTCATTACGTCCTTCGACGAGGTGGTGGTGGTGCTGTTCATTGCCGGGCCCGAGCAACGTACCATGCCGATTCAGATGTGGTCGGGCATTCGCGAGCAGATCAGCCCAACGATTCTCGCTGTGGCGACCCTGCTGGTGCTGCTCTCGATGCTGCTGCTTACCACACTTGAGCTGCTACGCCGTCGCAGTGAGCGTCTGCGGGGGCTCTCTCCCGACTAAGCCCAAGCAGCGTTTTTACCGCGCCGGTTTGATGCGAAAACTAAAGGTCTTTGACCAACCTAAGCGCGTCGTAGATGGCCGCGTGAGTATTGCGGGACTCGACGGCATCACCGATACGGAACAGTTGGAAGCTGCCATCCGGATTGCGCGTTATGCTCTGGGGGGCGCCCACGATTAGGTCATCGTAATTCACCTCGCCGCGGTTGCTGGAGTGCGGCTTTAGCTCAAAATAGAGTTCGGCCATCGGTGTAATGCCGTAGTTGACCACCACTTGGTCGATGCGCCGCTCATACCCCTTATCCTGCTGGCCGTGAACAACATAATCGCTGGTGATTTCGGCGAGCAGTTGGTTGCCGTCGCGCTGCACGGACTTCAGTCGGTAAGTCGGTGTGAATATGACGTTGGCGCGCTGTAGGGAGCGCATGTAGGGCACCAGGTTCATGGCCATGATCTCTGCGGAGAAGGTGCGGTCCGGCGTCATAATCTCAAGCTCTGCTCCCGTGGCGGCAATGATCTCTGCCGCCTGCAAGGCGGCATGGTCGCCTGCATCGTCGAACAGTAATACCCGCTTGCCCGGCGGCACGTGCCCGGAAAGAATGTCCCAGGTGTTGATCACTAAGTCGTGGCCGACGGTGGGTTGGTCTTCCATGGGGTAGCCGCCGGTGGCCACGATCACCACATCAGGTTTTTCGGCGAGCACGTCCTCGGCTTCGGCCCAGACGTTGTAGCGGATCTCGACACCGAGTGCCTCGCAGCGCGACAGACGCCAATCGATGATGCCCAGCATCTCGCGACGTCGCTCACTCTGCGCCGTGAGCCGTATCTGCCCTCCAGCATCGCTGGCAGCTTCTAATATCACCACCGAATGGCCACGCTCGCCGGCAACACGAGCGGCTTCTAATCCCGCTGGACCTGCGCCGATAATGACGACTCGCCGTTGCTGTGCCGCTTTGGAAATGGTGTGGGGCATGCTGGTTTCACGCCCGGTGGCCGCGTTATGGATGCAGTAGGCGGCACCGCCTTGATAGATGCGGTCAAGGCAGTAGTTGGCGCCAACGCAGGGGCGGATCTCTTCCTCTCGCCCCTCTACGATTTTGCGCACGATGTGCGGGTCGGCCATGTGGGCACGGGTCATGCCGATGATGTCGACCTTGCCGGAGGCGATGGCATAACGGGCAGTGGCGACATCCTGGATCTTGGCGCCATGAAAAGTGGGGAAATCGGTCTCACGACGTATTTCTCCGGCAAAATCCAGGTGCGGGGCGCTGGGCATGCCTTGGATGGGAATCACGTCGGTGAGCCCCGCGTCGGTGTCGATGTGGCCGCGAACCACGTTGAGGAAGTCTATCAGGCCGCTACTCTTCAAGCGTCGTGAGATCTCCAGCCCATCACTGGATGTCAGTCCACCCGATAGCATTTCGTCGCCGGTATAGCGAACGCCGACGATGAACGCCTCACCAACTCGCTGGCGAATGGCGCGCAGCACGTCAAAGGTGAAACGCAGTCGGTTATCGAGATCCCCACCATAAGGTTCCTCTAAGGTATTGGTCAGTGGCGACCAAAACTGATCCATCAGGTGGCCGTAGGCCTGCAGCTCGATGCCATCGAGACCGGCAGCGTGCATGCGTTCGGCAGCATCGGCGTAGTCACGGATCAAACGTTCGATATCCCAGTCCTCGACCTGTTTGGGAAAGGCGCGGTGGGATGCCTCGCGGCGATGCGAAGGCGACACTGCTGGCAACCAGTCACCTTTGTCCCAGCGGGTACGTCGGCCCAAGTGAGTCAGTTGGATCATTACCGCGGTACCGTGCTCGTGGCAGGCATCGGTCAGCTCACGCATCCAAGGTACGACTTCATCCTTATAGGCGAGAATATTGTTGAACACCGGCGGGCTGTCTTTTGCTACCGCCGCGGATCCTGCCGTCATGGTCAGGCCAAGACCTGCCTTGGCCCGTTCGACGTGGTAGGCACGGTAGAGTGCTTTGGGCATCCCATCCTCAGGATAAGCGGGCTCATGAGCTGTCATCATAAGCCTGTTTTTTAGGGTCAGGTGTTTGAGTTGGAAGGGCTGCAACAGCGGATCGTTAGCCATGGGTAGCACTCTATTTTGTTGTGTATTTAACAAAGTTAGGTGCCGATGTTCATATCTGTCAATTTAATGTTCATTGGTGTACGTTGGCGGGGCGGTAACTGACATAAACCCGTCGCTTATCGTATCGGCCGACTACTCTTCTATGTACCCATGGCGGGCATGGAAGCGTTGCAGCTCCCTTGCGTCAGGAGACTGGCCGGTGAATATTGCGACATAGGCGGGGATGCGCTGCATGCGTACTTTGATCGGCTCCTGCGTCTTCATCGAGATATAGCCGATCTGGGTTAGGTAGATCGTGCGGCCACGAACGTTGGCCGCCAGTGAATCATAACCGTAGCGCTGGAACATGCGTGTCAGGGCTTCGATACGTGTGGCATCGGCAGTCTCGATTTCACTCACCACCGGCGCCGACTGCAGTGCCCAACTGCGCATGGCGAACTCTAGCGGGGAGTCGAATAAGTTAGGGTCTAACCAGCAGTCGAAGACATTAAGCATCGCCTCGACGATATTCTCGGCATAAGCTTCAGTCTGATGCACTAGTCCCTGGGTGTTCTTTTCACGCCAGCGTGCGATCAGTGCTTCCAGCAGTGACTCACGGTCCTTAAAGAACCAGTAGAAACTGGTCCGAGAAAGCTTTAGGCGCTTGGCCAGGGGCAGAATGCGGACGCTATCGATGCCCGATTCCAGTAGCGTCTCAAACGCTGCATCAAGCCAGACGTCTTGGGAGCCCTTGGTGGCGGACGTATTGGGGGAGGGCATGGGGCTAACCTTTAGGAGTGTTGCGATGCAGTGTACACATGTGTCTTTTATGTGTACACGTGGTTAGCGTTCTCGGCTGAGTTCTGGTGAAGGTGACAATCAATCTCTATGCACGCCGCTAAACAAGTCTGGCCCGCATAAGCGGGCCAGATGGATGGGGAAATTACTCTGCAAACGTCAGCCTTGCGCTAACTGTAACACGGGAGCCTCGTGGCCTAGATTCTCAAGCATGCGGGCGGCGTACCAATTGACAAAGTCGATAACACCGAACTCATAGGTTTCGGAATAAGGCCCAGGCTGATAAGCCTTTGAGTTGATGCCGCGCTGGTTCTCTTCGGCGAGCTGGCGATCCTGGTCGTTGGTGGCATCCCATACTCGGCGAAGCTGCTCGGGATCGTAGTCGACGCCTTCTACGGCATCCTTGTGAACCAGCCATTTGGTGGTTACCACGGTTTGCTGCGGACCAATTGGCAATACGCGAAATACCACCGCGTGATCGCCCATGAAATGGTTCCATGAGTTGGGCAGGTGAAGGATACGCAGTGAGCCCATATCGGGGCTTGATAAACGTCCCATCAGTTTCTTGCTGCCGGGCTTACCATCCATTGTCATGGAGACAATGCCATCCAGCAGTGGCGTACGCGTCAGGCGGTTGCGTTTACCAAGCCGCTTTAACTGGTAGGGCACCTGCTCGGCATCCCAATCTGCTTGTTTACGTGCCACCAGCGCTTTATAAGCGGGTGTTGCGCGGGGGTCGTCGGTATCATCAAACTCCTGCAACGAATTAAGCAGTTCAGGGTGGGCGCCGTTACAGTGGTAGCACTCGCGGTTGTTTTCGATCACGAGTTTCCAGTTGGCTTGCTCGACGATGCTGGATTCGGTGGCAACCTTGACGTTGTCCATCTGGTACGGCTCGAGATAGTGCTCAAGCGTTGTCAGAAAATCGTCAATGGCAGGTGGTTCATCGCTCAGGTTGATAAAGATGAAGCCGCCAGCTGTTTGGACGTTGACCGGCTTGAGGCCAAACTGGTTGAGGTCGAAGTCAGTGCCCATGTCGCTACCGGCAAACAGCAATCGGCCATCAAGCTCGTAAGTCCACTGATGATACGGGCAGACGAGTTTTGCTACCTTGCCCTTATCTTTAACGCACAGACGCGAACCGCGATGGCGGCACACATTGTGAAACGCATGAATAACGCCTTCACTACCGCGCACAATAACAATGGGGTTGTCGCCAATATCCAAGGTGATGAAGTTACCCTTGGTGGGGATCTCGCATGTCATGCCTGCGAACAACCACTCTTTTTCGAAAATCTCTTGCATATCAAGAGCAAACAGTCGGGCATCGTTATAAAACGGTTGCGGAAGAGAAAAGGTACGCGCCCTTTCCTGCAGCATATGGGCCGTTGACTCACGAGCCGCAGTGAGTGGGTCGTCCATCATATTAGAAACACTTTTTTCCATACCAGTATCCTCGTAAACCTCCGCTTTCCCCTCAAGGGCTGCGTGGCGGCCGTTAGTCAAGATTGTTTATCTTGTTGTTCTGTTGCGTAACCTGGCGTTTTATTCGAATGGGGCCTGATGTCAGTGTCTGATTGTGTTGCAGGCTAACCCCTACCAGTTATCTGCCCGCGACATCAGGTGGCGTAACGGCGACTAAAGAAGAGCTTTCTAAGCAATAAAGAGTGGCACGAGGTAAGTGCGCGTCGTTGTCAGGTAAGTCGGCTAAGAGGAGCGTCCCCAAAATGCACATCAACGGTGCTGGGCTATAGCGAATATGGTTCGGTAATGCATAGCGATGAAGGCTGGTCAGGCAGAGGCGATAATGACAACTAATTTCTTTAACCCGGTCACGACCCAAACCTGGACTAACGGCCGCCACCAGGTACGTTGCGTTAAGGTGATCCAAGAAACCCAAGATGTACGCACGTTCTGTTTTATGGCGGAGCAACCCGTACTGTTCTTCTTCAAGCCTGGCCAGTTTGTGACCCTTGAGCTTGAGATCGATAATCAGCCGATCATGCGCTCCTATACAATCTCAAGCTCACCCTCTATTCCTTACAGCTTTTCGATCACTGTTAAGCAGGTGCCGGGAGGCAAGGTTTCCAATTGGCTGCATGCCAATTTAAAAATAGGCGACGAGCTGGTGGTGCATGGGCCAGTCGGTAACTTTAACTCGATCGACTTTCCCGCCGAGAAAGTGTTGTTCCTCTCTGGCGGTGTTGGCATTACCCCTTTAATGTCCATGACACGTTGGCTTTTTGATACTAATGCCGCTGTGGATGTTGAATTTATACATAGTGCTCGAGCTCCCCGCGATGTCATTTATCATCGTGAATTGGTGCATATGTTTTCGCGTATCCCCGAATTCAAACTGCATATTATCTGTGAGAGTAAAGAGGATATTGGTGAGGCATGGGCTGGCTACCGGGGGTATCTCACCGAGCCGCTGTTTGAATTAATGGTGCCGGACTTTATGGAGAGGGAGATCTTTTGTTGCGGCCCGACTCCCTACATGAACGCCATCAAGCGTATTTTGCAGCACCATAACTTTGATATGAGCCATTATCACGAAGAGTCGTTTGGCGCCACGCCTGTCGACGTTCGTGATGATGTGCGTGAGCTGGCCGAGCAAGCAGAAGTCGATGCTGAAAATGTTGATAGCAATGACTTGCACTGCATTGAGTTCGCATCGACCGGCAAAAGTGTGCGCATTCAGCCTGGCGAAACAGTGCATGCAGCCGCGGCGAAGTTGGGTCTGCATATCCCCAAAGCATGTGGTATGGGGATATGCGGTACTTGCCGTGTAGAGCTCAAGTCGGGGGAGGTAGATATGGAGCATAACGGGGGCATTACGGATGAGGATGTCGCAGAAGGATACATTCTATCTTGCTGCAGTCGTCCTAAAGGGGACCTCGTCGTCGATTTTTAACGCAGTCATTTTTTAATACTTCAGTAAAGCGCCCTTTATGGCTTTTGCCGTTTAGGGCGCTTTTTTATGGGTAATCAATGACGATCTATCTGCGCAGCCTGGCTAATTGATGTCGATGTCGCAAATGCATCGAGTGGTGACGTCAACAAGTATCTTGGGCTAGGAAACCAACGATAGTATCGCGGTAAGAAAACGTTGATAGGAACCTTGGTTGATAGAAACTCTGGTTGATAGAAAGCTTGGTTTGTCAGCGTTAAAGAGAACGTCCAGCACTTAATAAAAAAGTCACTCATCAGGAGGCGATAATGCTTCAAAGTAATTTTTCCCCAAAAGCACGTTTGGCCAGTTACGACAGTTTGCTTGCAGAAGCAATTGCTGAAGAAACGGTACGCCAAGAAGCGCATATTGAGCTGATCGCCTCCGAAAATTACACCAGTCAACTTGTCATGGAAGCGCAGGGTACCCAACTGACTAACAAGTATGCGGAAGGCTATCCAGGCCGTCGCTACTACGGTGGTTGTGAATTCGTCGACAAGGTTGAGGCCTTAGCCATTGAACGTGCCTGCAACTTATTTAGTGCCAATTATGCCAATGTGCAGCCGCATTCCGGTGCTCAGGCAAATGCCGCTGTGTTTATGGCGCTGGTCAAACCTGGCGATACTATTCTAGGTATGAGCCTTGCCCACGGCGGCCATTTAACCCACGGCGCCGCCCCGAACTTCTCGGGCAAACACTACAACGCTGTTCAGTACGGCCTCAAGCCGGAAACCGGTGAGATCGATTACGAAGAAGTTGAGCGTTTGGCCCGTGAGCATCAGCCGAAAATGATCATTGCCGGTTTCTCTGCCTACTCTCGCGTGGTGGATTGGCGTCGTTTCCGCACTATCGCTGATGAAGTGGGTGCTTACTTAATGGTCGACATGGCCCACGTTGCAGGTTTAGTGGCAGCTAACCTTTATCCGAGCCCGCTGCCTCATGCCCACGTCGTCACCACGACTACCCACAAAACGCTGCGTGGCCCCCGCGGTGGTCTGATTCTGTCTGCGGATGGCGACGAGGCGCTCTACAAAAAGCTTAATGGTGCGGTCTTCCCAGGCCAACAAGGTGGCCCATTGATGCATGTTATCGCGGCGAAAGCGGTGGCGTTCAAGGAAGCCATGAGCCAGGAGTTTGTGCGTTACCAGCAGCAGGTGATTGACAACGCCCAAGCCATGGCCAACGTATTCATGGAGCGCGGCTATGATGTCGTGTCGGGTGGTACCGAAGATCATCTTTTCTTAGTCTCGCTTATCCAGCAGGGCGTCACGGGTAAGGATGCGGATGCCGCATTGGGCCGCGCGCATATCACCGTTAATAAGAACACGGTGCCCAACGACCCGCAGAGCCCCTTCGTGACATCGGGTCTACGTATTGGTACCCCCGCGGTCACCACGCGTGGCTTCAATGCCCAAGAGTGTGGCGAACTAGCTGGCTGGAGTTGCGACATCCTAGACGTATTAGCTGCTGGGAGTGATACCGCTGCCATCGAGGCCGAGGTGCTGGCTAAAGTGAGTGACGTGTGTGCCCGGCACCCTGTCTATGCTGAAGCTGTCGCTGAAGCCGTCGAATCTATTGCTTGAATCGGCTTGCCGGCAAGGCCCGGCGCGGCTGAACTAAGGAGACCACTATGCAACGCTATTCCGGCTTTGGCCTGGTCAAGCACGCGCTGAGCCACCATGAAAACTGGGAGCGCCAATGGCGCAATCCCACGCCTAAAAAGCAGTACGATGTGATCATCGTCGGTGGTGGTGGCCACGGTTTGGCCACGGCTTACTACTTGGCCAAAGAATTCGGTGTCAAGAATGTCGCGGTGATCGAGAAGGGCTGGTTGGGCGGTGGTAATACCGCCCGTAATACGACTATCGTGCGTTCGAACTACTTATGGGACGAATCGGCTGCCCTTTACGAACATGCCATGAAGCTGTGGGAAGGGCTTTCCCAAGACCTTAACTACAACGTCATGTTCTCCCAGCGAGGGGTGCTCAACCTGGGGCATACCCTGCAAGATATGCGCGATATCCAGCGCCGGGTTAACGCGAATCGCCTAAACGGCATTGATGGCGAAGTGCTGGACACCAGGGGTGTGCAGGCGCTGGTGCCAATCATGGATTGTTCCAAGAATGCTCGCTATCCAGTGATGGGCGCTTCCTGGCAGCCGCGTGCTGGGGTAGCGCGGCATGATGCTGTGGCCTGGGGCTATGCGCGCGGTGCTGATGCTCACGGGGTGGACATCCTCCAGCAGACCGAAGTTACCGGCTTCAAAATCCGTGACGGTAGGATCTACGGTGTGCACACCAACCGTGGCGATATCGAAGCCAAGACAGTGGGCTGTGTGACCGCCGGTAATTCTGGTGTGTTGGCCAATATGGGCGGCTTTCAGTTGCCTTTGGAATCTCACCCGCTACAAGCCCTGGTCTCCGAGCCGATCAAACCGATTCTCGATACCGTGGTGATGTCTAATCACGTACATGGCTATATCAGTCAGTCTGATAAAGGCGACCTAGTCATCGGCGCTGGCATTGACGGCTATAACGGCTATGGTCAGCGCGGTAGCTATCCTACCGTGGAACACACCCTTCAGGCGATCGTCGAGATGTTCCCGATCTTCTCTAGGGTGCGTATGAATCGTCAGTGGGGCGGTATTGTCGATACCTGTCCGGATGCCTGTCCGATTATCTCTAAAACACCGGTGAAGGGGTTGTTCTTCAACTGTGGTTGGGGCACGGGTGGCTTCAAAGCTACTCCAGGATCGGGTCACGTGTTCGCTGCCAGCTTGGCTAAGGGTGAGATGCACCCCATTGCTGAGCCGTTCTCCATGTTCCGCTTCCATAGCGGTGCGCTGATTGATGAGCACGGCGCCGCCGGCGTGGCCCACTAGGGTTCATACGAGAGGAGTATTCGTCATGTTTTATATCTATTGCCCCTACTGCGGCGAGCACCGTGAGGAAGAGGAGTTTCACCCCAAGGGCCAGGCGCATATTGAGCGACCCAAAGAGCCCGAGGCGTGTAGCGATGAAGAGTGGGGGAACTACCTTTTCTTCCGCAACAACCCCAGAGGGGTGCATCACGAAATGTGGGTGCATGCGGTAGGTTGCCGCAAGTTCTTCAACGTGACGCGTCATACGGTGAGCTACGAGATTCTCGAGACCTACAAAATGGGCGAGCAGCCGACGATAACTGCCGACAGCCAAAAGCAGCCTCGCGAGGCGGCAGCGGTAAGCCATCAGGAAGGAGTGCGGGCATGAGTCAGTCTAAGCAACAAGTGTTCCGCCTAAAGGCAGGCGGCCGAATCGATCGCTCTCGCACGTTGAGCTTTACCTTTAACGGTCAGCGTTACCAAGGGCATCCTGGAGATACCCTGGCTTCGGCGCTGCTGGCTAACGGTGTGGATATCGTTAACCGCAGCTTTAAGTATTCCCGCCCCAGAGGCATCGTCGCCGCAGGCGCTGAAGAACCCAATGGCATTGTTCAATTAGGCAGTACCGAAGCGGCACAGGTGCCCAATGTTCGCGCTACCCAGCAAGCACTGTTTGATGGATTAGCCGCCTGTAGCACCAACGGTTGGCCTAATGTACAGCGCGACTTGATGGGCTTGATAGGCAAGTTAGGTGGGCAATTTATGCCGCCGGGCTTCTACTACAAGACGTTTATGGCACCAGCGTCGATGTGGCTGACCTACGAAAAGTACATTCGCAAAGCGGCAGGTCTGGGCCGTAGCCCTATGGAAGCCGATCCAGACAGCTATGACCACCTTCATCAACACTGCGATGTGCTGGTCGTTGGCGCTGGCGCGGCTGGCTTGTCTGCAGCATTGGCTGCTGCCCGTGGCGGTGCGCGGGTGATCGTTGCCGATGAGCAAGAAGAGATGGGCGGCTCACTGTTGGGTAGCCGCGAAACTCTGGATGGCAAGTCGGCAGACCAGTGGGTTGCTCGAGTGCTTGAAGAGCTAGCCGGATGTGACAACGTCACACTGCTGCCACGCACCACGGCTAACGGTTATCACGATCACAATTTTGTGACACTGTACGAGCGGCGTACTGAGCATCTGGGCGAAACGGCGCCTGTCGTCAATGGCCGCCGCCCGGTACGCTCCCGCATGCATCGAGTTCGCGCTGGTCAGGTGATCTTAGCCACAGGCGCTCACGAGCGGCCATTGGTGTATGCGGGAAATGACGTTCCAGGCAACCTACTGGCAAGCGCTGTTTCTACCTACATTCGACGCTATGGTGTCGTGCCAGGTCGCCAACTGGTGCTCTCTACCAGCAACGATGATGGCTATCGCGCCGCCTTAGACTGGAAGGAAGCAGGCTGCGAGGTGGTGGCGGTTGTTGATGCCCGCGAAGCACCTGCAGGGGATTGGGTCGATGCCGCCCGCGCCCAAGGTATCAAGATCATCACCGGCAGTGCCGTTATCGAGGCGAAAGGCAGCAATCGAGTCACTGCCGCACGGGTGGCCAAGATCGATATTGGCGCTTACCGAGTCAGCGGCCCAGTCCAGGAATTGGCCTGCGACACTATTGCTAGCTCAGGTGGCTATAGTCCGGTCATCCACTTGGCTTCCCATACCGGCGCGCGGCCTACTTGGCGTGACGATATCCTCGGCTTTGTACCAGGGCTAGTGAAGGGCGTTCATGCCTGCGGTGGCGCTAATGGCACCTATGCGTTGGGAGACGTACTTGCTGAGGGGGTTGAGGCTGGTATTAAAGCAGCGGCAGCCACAGGCCACGCGGCTCGCCAGCCACAGGCCACGCGGCTCAGCCGGTTAACCTGCCTAGCGTTGAACGTCTCCAGCAGGGGCCTGCGGTGGCACTTTTCCAGGTTCCCCATGAGAAACCCACGCTGCGCGGGCCGAAGCAATTCGTTGACCTGCAGAACGACGTCACTGCGGCGGGCATCGAACTGGCTACCCGGGAGGGCTTTGAGTCTATCGAGCATATTAAGCGCTATACCGCGATGGGTTTCGGTACCGACCAAGGCAAGTTGGGCAATATTAACGGTATGGCCATTGCAGCTCGCTGCCTGAATCGCTCCATCCCCGAGGTGGGCACCACGGTATTTCGGCCAAATTATACGCCGGTGACCTTTGGCGCCATTGTGGGTCGCCACTGCCGTGATCTGTTCGATCCCGAGCGCTATACCGCTCTTCATCAGTGGCACGTTGAGCGCGGCGCCGAGTTTGAGGATGTCGGTCAGTGGAAGCGTCCCTGGTACTACCCACAGAAGGTGAATGGCAAGACCGAGACCATGCACGAAGCGGTCGCCCGGGAATGTTTAGCGGTGCGCGAGAAAGTGGGTATTCTCGATGCTTCGACGCTTGGCAAGATCGACATTCAAGGGCCGGATGCACGTGAATTCCTGGCGCGTGTCTATACCAACAAGTGGGAGAAGTTGGCAGTTGGTAAGTGCCGTTATGGCTTGATGTGCAAAGATGATGGCATGGTCACCGATGACGGTGTGACTAGCTGTCTTGCTGAAAATCACTTTTTGATGACCACCACCACCGGTGGTGCAGCAGCGATATTGGAATGGTTGGAGTTATGGCATCAGACCGAGTGGCCAGAACTGGATGTCTACTTCTCTTCAGTGACTGACCACTGGGCCACCATGACGATCACTGGCCCCGAAGCACGCAAACTGCTGGCTGAGATGACGGATATCGATCTCGACCGCGATAGCTTTAAGTTTATGGAGTGGCGTGCTGGAAAAGTGGCCGGGGTGCCTGCGCGTGTTTATCGGATCTCCTTTACCGGTGAGTTGACCTTTGAGATTAACGTTCAAGCCAACTACGCCATGCACGTGTGGCAGACCCTGTTCAAGCATGGCGAAAAGTATGGCTTGACGCCCTACGGCACAGAGACCATGCACGTCCTGCGTGCTGAAAAAGGCTTTATTATCGTTGGCCAGGAAACCGACGGCTCGGTAACGCCGGAAGACCTGGGCATGCAGTGGTGCGTAGGTTACGACAAGCCTTTCTCATGGATTGGTAAGCGAGCCCTGACGCGAACGGATACCAAGCGCGAAAACCGCAAGCAGCTAGTGGGGCTCAAACCGAAGGACCCTACGGTGGTGCTGGAAGAGGGCGCCCAGATTGTGTTTGATCCCAAGCATGCGATCCCAATGCCGATGGCAGGGCATGTGACCTCAAGCTACTACAGCCCAATTCTGGACTCTGGATTTGCCTTAGCGGTGGTTAAGGGCGGCCTCAAGAAAATGGGCGAAACCGTCTATCTGCCCATGGCAGACGGCCAAGTTCACGAAGCCGAAATTGTCAGCACCATTTTTTATGATCCCAAGGGAGAGCGCCAAAATGTCTAATGCGGCCACTTTCGATACCCGTACTGATACCGCTATCCCGGTAGAGTCTCCGTTAGCCTTTAGCTACCGTCATAGCGGCGCTCCTCGTGCTGGTAGTTCAAGTCGGGTTCAGCTACGCGAGCGGGCAATGCTTGGGCATCTGATCTTACGAGGCGGTGCTATCGTTCTCGATGAGGCGGTGCGCGATGTGCTGGGGATTAGTCTGCCTGGCAAGCCCCAGGCGCTAGTGCAGGATGCCAGCGGCGAGCGGTCCATTCAGTGGCTTTCCCCTGACGAGTGGCTGGTGATTGTGCCTAGCGGTGAGGAATTCCCGCTAGAGACGCAGCTGCGGGAGCGTTTGGGGGATTCCCATTACGCCATCAGCGATGTCAGCGGTGGGCAGACGGTGTTAGAGATTACCGGAGAGGCGGCCCGCGAGCTGTTGATGAAAGCGGTGATCTACGACGTTCATCCCCGCCATTTTCCCGTGGGCAAAGGTGTTACTACCGTTTTCGCCAAGGCCACGACCATCCTTCGTCGGCCCAGTGAGGAGCGTTGGGAGTTAGTCGTGCGGCGCAGTTTTGCCGACTACTGCTACCGCTGGCTACTGGATGCAGCAGCAGAGTATGGCGTGAACGTAGAACAATAAGCAGGCAGGCCGAAACGCTGTTTCGGCCGCTATCTTCTGCCGCTAACAGAGATACATGCATTATGAGCCGAATGAGTGATACCTGGATACTTGCCGCCCAATGCCCAAGCCGTTTGGGAACGGTGGACGTCGTCACGCGCTTTTTAAAAGAGCAGCAGTGCTATATCACTGAGCTTAACTCTTTCGATGACCGGCTTGGCGGACGCTTTTTCATTCGTGCCGAGTTTCGTCCAGAGCGAGACGACTTCCATGAAGAGCGCTTCCACGCCGATTTTACAGCGCGGGCAGGCGAATTCGATATGCAGTTTGAGCTGACGGCGCCGGGCAAACGCACAGGCGCCGTGATTATGGTCTCCAAGGCCGATCACTGCTTGAATGATCTGCTCTACCGTTATCGGACGGGCCAGCTTCCGCTGGATATCAAAGCGGTGATTTCCAACCATCCTGATCTGGAGCCGTTGGCAGCATGGCACGATTTGCCCTATCACTACCTGCCGATCACGCCCGAGACGAAATTGCAGCAGGAAGCGCAGATACGCGAAATCATCGCGGATACTGACGCTGAGCTGGTGGTGCTGGCAAGGTATATGCAGGTACTCTCCCCCTCAATGTGTGAACTATTAGCCGGGCGCGCTATCAATATTCATCACTCGCTACTGCCCGGTTTTAAAGGCGCTAAGCCTTATCATCAGGCGTACGAAAAAGGCGTCAAGCTAGTGGGGGCAACGGCACATTATATTAATAATGACCTTGATGAAGGGCCAATTATTGCTCAAGGGGTCGAGCCAGTGGATCACACCCACTACCCAGAGGATCTGGTTGCCAAGGGAAGGGATATCGAGTGCCTGACGCTGGCTAGAGCGATTAGCTATCACTTGGAACGTCGTGTGTTCTTTTATTCTGGGCGTACAGTGGTGTTTGGTAACTAAGGTTTTTTGCTTATAGCTATTAACGATAAATACACACAGTTATAGCGCGCTTTTATAACGGGGCTACTGTCAGCACCAAGCGTTTTTTAGTTCGCTAGGTAGCCCTTAGTTATGTATAAGCATGCTAATGCGTGCTTAAGAATTTCGGTTTATAAAAATAAAAACTTATCCATAAAAGATAGTTTCGTTTTATTTTTCATCACATCAATAACTTATTAAAACTTTCAGGCGCCGCCTGAGTTTCCCCTGTTTATACGTCAAGAGGTGCTCCAATGCCTATCAGTGTTTTCGACCTTTTTAAGATTGGAGTAGGCCCCTCCAGTTCCCATACCGTAGGGCCCATGCAGGCCGCTTTTAAGTATGTTACATCACTACGCGAAGCCGACCTTCTTGATGAAGTGGCCCGTCTAGACGTTCATCTTTATGGCTCACTGTCAGCGACGGGTATAGGGCACGCAACGGATCACGCGATTATTATGGGGCTAATGGGTGAGCGCCCCGACACGATTGATCCTTTGATTATTGGGCCATCTATTGCGTCGCTTAAAGAGAGTCAGTTATTAGAACTTGGACGCCAAAAAAAAATTGCTTTTGATTGGAATCGCGATATTTATTTCCATGAAGAGAGTTTGCCTCATCATCCTAATGCCATGCGGCTTGCTGCCTTTACACATCAAGGTGAGTTGCTGCATGAAAATATCTACTACTCGGTAGGGGGCGGTTTTGTTGTTGAACAAGCCCAGGTGGATATGCCGTTAGAGGACTTTGATGGGGCAACTATTCCCTACAACTTCGATACAGCTGAAGAACTGCTAGCATTATGTAAAAAAGAGCAGCTGAGTATTAGCCGCTTAATGCTAGAGAATGAGAAAGTATGGCGGACGGAAGACGAGGTCAGAAATGAGCTATGGCGAATCTGGCAAGTCATGTGTGAATGCATTGACAACGGGTTAGCCCATGAAGGGATATTGCCGGGTGGGTTAAACGTGAAGCGCAGAGCTAAGCTATTGCATCAGCGGCTTTTAGCCGCTGAGCAGAATGATTGCCTAATCGCATCGACATTTTCAGCAATGGAGTGGGTCAATATTTTTGCCCTCGCGGTTAATGAAGAGAATGCCGCAGGAGGGCGCATGGTAACGGCGCCCACTAACGGCGCTGCAGGCATTATTCCCGCCGTTCTGCACTACTATATGAAATTTCAGCCCAACGCCTGCGAGAAAAACGTCGTGGATTTTCTGCTAGCGGCAGGTGCCATTGGCATTCTCTGTAAGAAGAACGCGTCGATATCAGGGGCAGAGGTGGGCTGCCAGGGGGAAGTGGGCTCGGCGTGCGCCATGGCGGCAGCTGGCTTAGCGGATGTGATGGGAGGAACGCCCGAGCAAGTAGAGCATGCGGCCGAAATCGGCCTGGAACACAATTTAGGATTAACCTGCGACCCGGTGGGAGGGCTGGTTCAGGTGCCGTGTATCGAGCGCAACGCTATTGCCACCGTAAAAGCCATTAATGCAGCGCAAATGGCATTGCACGGTGATGGTACTCACTTTATATCGTTGGATAAGGTCATTCGCACTATGCGCGACACGGGGAGGGATATGCTTGATAAATATAAGGAAACATCCAAAGGTGGACTGGCCGTCAATGCTATTGAATGCTGATCGCTAATGTATTCGGCAGGGTAGTTAAATTATCAGTCGTTTGGGTGCGCTTCATTGTCGGCATGCCTAACACCGATGACTCCCAAGAAGATTTACTTGATGGCGTTGGTGTTGCGGCGTCAGGACCAATGGCAGAGATGATGCGAGCCCCGGCTATTACGGTATTCAGCTTCTGAAACGTTAGTGCCATGCTGGCAGTATGAAGCCGCTACTTTTTAGTAGCGGCTTTTCTATGTTGGAGTGTTGCAGCATGAGCTTTTCCAACAATACTTGAGAAATTATTGATACTCATACCATTAGTAGGGTGTACTTACGGTTATCCACTTTTCGAGTGGTTGCTCCATGGAAATGTGACTGGCTCTAACGCTGGCAGCGTTGTTTTGCACGGCATGACCATGTTCCCTGGAGGTTTACTTGTCTCAAGATTACCAACCACTCGGTATGCCATAAAGCTATGAAATACACAGATTCCTCTATTACGCGTAAGTTAAAATTTCATCAGCTAATGGTCTTTGAGCAGGTCGTTTTAAGCGGCTCAATGCTACGAGCTTCCCAGGTGCTCAATCTGACACAGCCAGCCGTTAGCAAAGTGATACATGATTTAGAAGTGTATTTTGACAGCCCGCTTCTCGTCAGGGGAAACCGAGGGGTAGTTCCCACTGAGCTAGGTGAGCTTGTTTTGAAACGTGCAAAGCTGCTGATGGCAGAGCTGCGTAGTCTGACAGACGAAGTGAATGCTTTTCAGGAGGGAACTAGCGGTCATGTCGTCGTCGGCACGTTGATTTCGGCTTCAGTTTCCTTACTTCCAAAAGCAATTCAGTTGCTTAAGCAAAGAGCACCCAACGTCATGGTATCTTTGCGTGTCGGCCAGATGGATCAACTGTTTCCGGCAGTGGAAGTGGGCGACGTTGACTTAGTGGTTGGACGTGTCCCTGATGATTGGCGTTGGCGAGATGAGGCTAATAGCCTTACGGTGGACACTCTCTACAGTGAAGAGTTATGCATAGTCGCTGGCTCGAAACATCCCCTACACGAAAGCCAATCGCTGACCCTTGAGAAGTTACATTCTTTTCCATGGGTTCTGCCTACTCGAGAGTCATTACTAAGACGTACTGCCGATAAGCTTTTTGCTGAAGAGGGTTTGTCTGTTCCCAGCAATGTGGTGGAGTCTTTATCCATTCTGACGAATTTAACCTTGATGCAAGATCAAGAAACCGTTGCGTTGATGCCTTACGAGGCGGCTTCGCCTTTCGCAGAGGCGGGGCTACTCAAGGTTTTTAAGCTTGGAAAGTCGCTGGCTTTTGGCGATATCGGTTGCTTTTCCGCTTCTGGTCGAGAGTTAGGCCCTGCTGCAAAACTGTTTCGTGAGTGCCTCAAGGAAGCGTGACTTCAGTGAATTTCTGCGCTCAGAGTTCTATGGCTATGAGTTTACAACGCTTATATAACCAGATGCCCTTTTGGATTAGCGGTTTGATGGGGGCTGGGCGCTGGTAATGCCAGGTATTCCTTTTTTAAATATCTAATGGGTTTTTATTGATTATGAAATGATATCTGCTCTGCCTACACTCTTTCCGAAATGAATTAAAACAACGTTTCGGAGACAACCGTGTCGACCACAGCTCCCCAGCTTCTCAATTATGTCGGCGGTGAATTTCTTGCCACCGAACAGACTTTCCCCAATATCTCACCCATTGATGGCCGTTTGCTGAGTCAGGTCTGTGAAGCCGACGAAGCCTTAGTGGGGCGCGCCGTTAGTGCCGCCAAAGCCGCCCAAACCGGCCCTTGGGGCCGCACCAGTGCCAGTGAACGAGCCGATGTGCTGATGCGCATCGCCGCGGGTATCGAGAGCCGTTTTGATGAATTTGTGGCCGCTGAAGTGGCCGACACCGGTCGTCCGGTAGAGCAGGCCCGTCGTCTGGATATCGCGCGTGGTGTGCACAACTTCCGTACCTTTGCTGAGCTTATCCGCCAGTCTGGCGGCGACTACTTCGAGATGCGTGCTCCCGACGGCAGCGATGTTTTCAGCTACTCGGTGCGTAAACCCCACGGTGTGGTTGCGATTATCTCCCCCTGGAACCTACCAATGCTGTTGCTCACCTGGAAGGTGGCACCCGCACTGGCTTGCGGTAACTCGGTAGTGGTTAAGCCCTCTGAAGAGTCTCCCTCCACAGCTACTCTGTTGGCCGAAGTGATTCATGACGCGGGGCTGCCTGAAGGCGTATTCAACCTGGTCCACGGCTTCGGTCCAGGCTCTGCCGGTGAGTTTTTGACCAAACATCCCGACGTAGACGCTATCACCTTTACCGGTGAATCTCGCACCGGCAGTGAAATCATGAAGGTGGCCGCCGAGGGTGTTCGTGACGTTTCCTTCGAATTGGGCGGCAAGAATGCCGCCGTGGTCTTCGCTGACTGCGACTTTGAGGCGGCGGTGGCTGGCGTGGCCCGCTCCAGTTTCACCAATGCCGGTCAGGTGTGCCTCTGCTCCGAGCGAGTCTATGTAGAGCGTCCTATTTTTGAGCGTTTCGTGGCCGCTCTCAAGGAGAAAGCCGAAGGGCTCAAAATCGGCTATCCGGACGAGCCCGGTGTTGATATGGGTTCAATGATCTCTCGCCAGCATCGCGAGAAGGTACTCAGCTACTTTGAATTAGCTCGGGAAGAGGGCGCCACAGTGGTGACTGGCGGCGAAGTGCCAACGTTTGGCGATGCTCGCGATCAGGGGGCTTATGTACGACCAACTATCTGGACCGGCCTGTCAGACGATGCTCGTTGTGTCCAGGAGGAGGTCTTTGGCCCTGTCTGCCATATCGCCCCCTTCGACCGTGAGGATGAGGTGATCGAGCGGGTTAACAATACCGTTTATGGCCTGGCAACAGCCCTCTGGACCCAGGATCTGGGCCGTGCCCACCGAGTTTCCCGTCAGTTCCATGTGGGCATGGTGTGGATCAATACCTGGTTCCTGCGCGACTTGCGCACGCCCTTCGGAGGAGCGCGGCTTTCTGGCCTTGGCCGCGAGGGTGGCCGCCATTCCCTCGATTTTTATTCCGAACTGACCACCATCTGCGTTAACCCGTGAGCGAGGAGATTGCTATGCATACTGCCCTGATCGAGGCCGCAGAGTGCCTCAGCCAAGCCCAGGCGACGGGACAACCCTGTAAGCCGGTGCGTGAGCTGATTGCCCGTGCCCAGGTGGAGGAGAACGCCGCTGACCCGGTGGCCTTAGCCTATACCGTCCAGCAGCACAACACTCGCCTAGCCCGGAAGCAGGGGCGTCGCCAAGTGGGCTTCAAGGTAGGGCTTACTTCCCGCTCCGTTCAGCAGCAGTTAGGGGTGAATCAGCCTGATTTCGGAGTGCTTTTCGCCGATATGGCGGTGGGGGACGGTCAGCCTATCGCAGTGGATGCCGTGCTTCAGCCCAAAGTGGAAGCGGAGATCGCTCTGGTGCTGGCGCATGACTTGGATCACGAGCGCCATACCTTAGCGGATCTGATTCGGGCTACCGCCTTCGTTTTACCTGCCATTGAAGTGGTGGGGAGTCGCATTGCTAACTGGGATATCCGCCTTGAGGACACCATCGCCGACAACGCCTCATCGGGCTGTTTTGTACTCGGCAGCCGTCCAGTGACGCTGGAAGCCCTCGACTTAGTGCGTTGCGGTATGAAGATGACCTTGCGCGGTGAGCCAGTGTCAGTGGGTGCGGGTGCTGCCTGTCTCGACAATCCCTTGAATGCCGCCGTATGGCTGGCCGATACCATGGCCCGCTTTGGGGAGCCGTTGCGCGCTGGTGACATCCTGCTTACCGGTGCTCTCGGCCCCATGGTGCCCGCAGCTGCAGGCGATATCTTTCACGCCGAAATACAAGGCCTGGGTGGTGTGACCGCTGCTTTCGCCAAGCCACAATGAGAGAAAAGATCATGAGCAAAAAAGTCAAAGTGGCCATCATTGGCTCCGGCAATATCGGCACCGATCTGATGATTAAAATTCTGCGGCACGGCCAGTATCTTGAAATGGGAGCCATGGTGGGAATTGATCCGGCCTCGGACGGTTTGGCGCGCGCCCAGCGCTTCGGCGTCCCTACGACTGCCGAGGGAATTGATGGTCTGCTGGCTATGGAGAATGTTGACGACATCAAAATCGTCTTTGACGCCACTTCTGCTGGCGCCCATAAGCGTCACAACGAGATGCTACAAGATCGCGGCATCAACGTCATCGACCTGACTCCGGCAGCCATTGGTCCCTATGTGATTCCGTCGATCAATATGGATGAGCATCTGGACGCCCCGAATATCAATATGGTTACGTGTGGCGGCCAAGCCACCATCCCCATGGCGCCCAAGCCACCATCCCCATGGTAGCAGCAGTTGCCCAGGTTGCTAGGGTGCACTATGGCGAGATAGTCGCCTCTATTTCCAGTAAGTCTGCTGGCCCGGGTACCCGCGCCAAGACCGGATTTGAACCGATGACCTTCGGGTTATGAGCTGGATTGATTTGATTTTCTTAGCGCTGCTTTATTTGTTGTTAATTTGTCTAAATAGCCTGCTATATAAGGGTTTCCGTCGGTTTTTGAAATGCTGTCTAGGTAATTTAAGGTCAATCTAGCACGCTAAAGAGTGTCACAAAATAAAATGTAAAATTTACAGCATAAATGACCGTTAGGCTGCTGCTGAGGTCGGCAGCGGGTTAGCCGGACTCTGAAACCGGCGAGACTGGCATCATAGGTTTTGTCAGAACGGATTGTTTGGTATGCCAGTTCCCGTGAGATGGCGCTGGGCGGATGTTCCAATTGTCGGGCGATGGTTCGGATTTAGTAGTGAACCCGCATCTGCATGATGGCGGCTCGGTCTTCAGTAGAGAGGTCGCAATAGCAATGAGTCGTGGCAAAACCATACCGGAGGGTCAGATATTGCATTTGGTCATTGAGACCGCCAACCCAAGTGCGAATAGTCAACGGCATCTTATTGGTGATACGGCTACAGTGGAAGCAGCTTGAAGCATTCGATTGATGAGTTTATTATATCTGAACTGATATAAATTTATGGCAGTTAAGGAGCCAGCGTGGCGCGCAAGAAACCTGTTGCATTCGTTGGAGACTCGAAGGATCGGCTGCGCGACTTCTCTCTGGACGCCAAGCGAGAAGCGGGGTTTCAGATAGACAAGATTCAGGCTGGAGGCCAGCCGGACGATTTCCGCCCAATGCCAAGCGTTGGCCCTGGTGTCATGGAAATCCGCATTCGGGAACACAACGGCGCCTTTCGGGTCTTCTACGTGGCCAACCGGGGCGACGCGGTATTTGTGCTCCACTGCTTCCAGAAGAAAACCCAGCAGACCGCCAAAAAAGACATCGACTTGGGCAAGCAGCGATACAAGGAGCTGCCCTGAGCCCAACCACCAAGCGAGGTTAGAAAATGGCCATCGAGTATTACGACAGTGTGTGGGACGCCATCGAGGACACTCCTGAAGAGGCGCTGAACATGCGGCTGCGCTCCGAGCTCATGGCGAGGATTGCTGGCCGTGTAAGGGAGTGGGATATTACTCAGAAAGAGGCTGCACATCGGCTGGGAATCACCCAACCCCGCCTCAACGACTTGCTGAACGGCCAGATTAATAAGTTCAGTCTCGATGCTTTGGTCAACCTGACGGGGCCAGCTAACTTCCATCTCGAACTGGAGATTGAAGACGAGAAGGAAGTAGCCGCCTGAGAGTGACCAGATAAACTGGGTTCAGCTAGACAAGTGAAGAAATTCTTGGCCTCAGTTCACTTGATGAGCTTTTAACGACTGACTGCCTCTCAAAGGCTAAAGCAATCTGGTTTGCCCGGAAGCGATAAACTTATACCCCATAGCCTTATAGCCTTTCTCACGCTTTCGGAACATTCGCTCAAGCATAGGCAGGCCAGTATCCAAGTAATCATAGACAGTGACTTCTAGTTTGCCTTCGGTGTCTCGATGGAGTCTGCCTGCATACTGTGACAGCGTTCCTTTCCATGCGATGGGCAGAGCTAAAAACAGGGTGTCCAGTCGAGGCAAGTCAAAGCCTTCTCCAATGTATTTCCCAGTTGCAACGATGACTTGAACCCTATGCAACTCTTTTTCTGCCAACTGGCGCTCTTTGACGCGCATCCCACCACGTAAGATAACTGACGATATGGATTCAGCATCCAGCAGTGTCGCCAAGGTCTCGGCATGTTCTCGTCGTTCCGTCAGCACAAGGCAATTTGCTTGGTTGTGCGCACAGCTTGCAACATCCTGAACAATGGCCTCATTTCGGGCGCTGCTCTGGGCAAGCCAATGGTAAACCGATGCGATATGGGGCCGCACACTAGGCTGGCAGATGTGGGTGGGTGGCGTTTCGTGATGCTCTCGAACAATGACGTGTTGGATAAATCGGTTACTGTGGTGCGCCTGGGCTTTGTGACGAATGGGCCCTGCAACCATCAACATGATTTTTTGGTGGCCATCCTGACGATCAGGCGTTGCTGTCAAACCAATGACGTATCGAGCGCTGACCTCATTAAGCAACATCTCGTAACGTGGCGCTGAGATATGATGGCATTCATCGATGATGACTTGCCCGTACTCCTTGACCTGCTTCGAGACTGTATTGTCTTTCTTATTGATCAAGCTTTGGTAAGTGGCAACGTCGACCTGCCCAGTAGGTTTCTTTTTACCGCCGCCAATTACACCGATGAGCGCACCCTCAAGGAAGGTGTCGAGTCGCTCCTTCCATTGATCAAGTAGCTGACGACTGTGCGTGAGGATCAGTGTGTTGACTTGCCGCCTGGTTATCACGCCAATAGCCGTTACGGTTTTACCGAAAGCGGTCGGTGCATGAAGTATTCCGGTATCGTGTTGGATAAGTGCCTGCACCGCCTTGTCCTGGTCGCTACGCAGCGTTGCTTTTAGGCTGACTCCAGGTAAAAACTGGCCTGATATTCTACGGTCATCAATGTCCACCGTGATTCCCTGTTTCAGCAGCAGATCTTGAAGCTCATCCAAGCAGCCTCTGGGAATAGAAAGATAACCTTGCTCAATATGGGCGCATGATATGTAGCGAGGGATGCCATGCGTCGAGAAACGAAGCGACTGTGTTTTGAAAAATACAGGATTAGCAAAGCTGGCCATTCGCTTTATTCGTGTCGCCAATGTTCCTGGAATGCCTGATAACTTTATATAAATGTGACTGGTCAGGATGAGCGTGATGCTTTCAGGACATCCAGAAAGCTTCCCTGTATCAACCGGTAACGTTGACTCCCACGGCAACACAGTATCTACAGTCACACCGGAATTAGCCTCATTGCCGATCAGCTCTTCAAGTTGAGCTGATGCAAGTGTCTGTTGCTGACTGAGCAGTGCCCATTGATCCGGGTATGGCGCAAAGTTGTCGTCGACGAAGACGGTGCATCCGCGACTTCGCGCCTCGTGTTGAAGCGGCAGGGCAATCAGATTGCCAAACCCACCATCAGGCATGGTGTCTTGGTTGGGAAATAGCCGGTCATAGGAGTCGAAGGATAAGCCTGGATGAAGCTCCATGGCCTTATCCAACAATTTGAATCCCAACCTCCTCGCTGACGAAGCTTGAACAGCTTCTGAAAAGAAAACCCATAGATGGGCACCCGCACCGGACCGAGAAACCTCCATAAGATAGGGTACGCCTTCACCACGACAGGCCTGGGCTAGTGCACGAACATTCGCTTTCCAGTCCCCCTTATCAAAATCCGCCGCCAGCAAGTAACAAGAGCTATCCGGCAGTAAAGGGTAAAGGCCGGTCACATGTTTGCCAGACAGGTGGTCATAAACTGCATCAAAATCGAGGGGCTTGAAATTTTTGTGTCGACATTCTCCGCACTTGATCCTTGGTTTCTGACAGATGACCGGCATCCACTCGTTCGCACAAGCGACAGCATAGCCGGAACGACCGCCGGAACTCTGCCAGCGAACCGCATAAACATCCTGCCTGCCTCGAAAGAGTTTTCGGTATACTTCAACTTTCTGGCCAGGGGTGAGTAGCGGTAAATCATGTCGGTTTGCAGAGCGATACAGCTCTTGCTTTCGAGAAAGGAGAGCAGCCTTTTCTTGTTCAAGCTCTGATAGTCTCAGCTCAATAGTGACGAGTTCTTGATCTGTACGGATACCTACCTCGTGCCCAGTAAAGCTATAGGGGTCTACGGTTTAACAGGTTAGAGACGCTTATTTGTAGTCTAGCTTATCGTCAGCACTCGGCTGACAGACCACACTCGTCACCATAAAAATTTACGGCGATCTATTTTGATATAATAGTAATGCATTGGACTGACAACACTGAGGCATGGTGTGACAAAGTTGGTAATATCGAAGATCAAACCCCCTTCCGGAGCGCTCGCTGAGATCGAGCGAGTCAACATTAACATTGCCAATCAATTGCCCGTGTCGTCATGGCTGGATGCTGAATTAGCCGATACCTTACTTGCCTACCATCCCGTTTCTGTGCAAAAGGTATCGAGGCATTACGAAGTGGTCAGTGGATTTCGCGCGTTTCATGCCGTTAGTGCCTTGCTGGATCCAGAGGCTTCCATCTCGGTAGGCATCACAGATGCTCACGAATCTGATCTGGTCAGAGGAGCGTTGTTTGAGCTTATTAGCCATAGCCTGATGCACTGTCCTGAGGCTGTGGATGCGAAAGAGCGCGTCTATCGACAGTTAAAAGAGCTCTCCATTACGCTGCGTAAGACGCACGGCATCAAGGTGCCTAAGAGTCTGTCCACACGCAATCTAAAGGCATTAATGGGACTAGAAGAGCGCCGCATCACGCATTCAAGGAAGCGAAAATCAGAACTCCAGCGGATCATGGAGTCCCAGTGACATGGTGATGCAAGCAGATTTGGAGAAATTGGCAACTTTGAGTAGCGTGGAGCTTTCCAGAATAGAAAAGCTGCTTGCGCTGCTGAAAGCGCCGGATGATCTAACCCACCTTCTCCTAGTTATGGAAAACTTGAACCGTGCTTTACAAGCAGTTCAAAGAAGCCAAAAAATTCGGGAGGATCTTGATGATGCGACCGAGAAAAAGGAGGAGAAAGGCCTCTTTCATTACCTTCCTGTCATTACCCAGATTATCGCCGTGCTGAAGGGATTTGATCGCGAAAGCTGCCCAGAGACGTGGTTAGATCAGTCGGGGAAGCAGCGCGGCATTATCAATGACCACCCTGAATGGGCGATGCTGATTCTTACCCCCGATGCTGAGTGCTATGGCAATGATGCGTATTGGCAGCATACCGGTGTAGTTATGGCGTGCTCAGCCGTTCAGCGAAAGCGGCACCAAGCGCATATTGGTTCCGAAATCACCGCTGCTTGTCGTGATATCCGGACGATTGGCAATGGCAAGAAGTCTCTCGGGCTGTTGGTAGAGATTGAGATGGACGCCACGCTCAAAAGCTACCGTCAACAATATTTGCTAAAGAGCGACGAGATCCTCGAGCCGCTGTCGGGTATCGAGCTGCTCGTTCGAAAAGTACTCGACCATAAGGGAAAGACGAGAGACGGTGGAGGTGGGGGTGGCCACCCGGCCCGAACGATCGAGCGGCGCGTTGATGTGTCGGATTCGGATGACGAGGAAAATGAGGGGCCAGAAAAGTCGATGCAACTGTTGGAATCGGCCGGTGACGAGCAGGCGCAGGGCCGTCAGCGTGCCGCCGGTTTGCACCCCAAAGAATCCCAGACACTGCGTGCTGTTTCCTTCACGGAAAGTAAAGCATCACCGACATTAGGGTTTGATCTAAGGGACTTGATCCGGCGCCAGAGCAGCCGTATCCAACATATCAGCCAGTCCAACCAGAGGCTTCCTTTTCGCTACGCCAGCTTAAGTCGGGTCGAGCTATCGCTGGCAGCGAAAGCAGCTTTCGAGCTATTTACGGGCCGAGGCCGCTTTGAAAAGCGTGATGACGAAGATGTCTATGCCGGTCTACTGCTGCTGTTGATGATCTGGCTTGGACGTCCCGTCGAGCAGATTCTGGGGATGCGGGTCTATAACCATCGACATGAGCTACCGAAACACCGCAAGGACGTACTCGCTTTTTTGATTGAAGAGCACGCCTTTGTGCTCCCCATTCCGTCGCCGGAGTGGCTCCAGGACGACGCAAAGAAACTGCTCTTTACAGCCGGTGGGAGCACGCCTGCATTGGTGGATGAGGTGGTAGTGGTCGCCAGTCCCGTGCGGATGGGGAAGTTTATCTCGCGTCTCAGCTTGGTGCGGAAAAGTCGGACAAAATATCGCGAATTGTTTCCCGAATGGCGTCATGGCGGCATTGAGGAGGCAATGCGGGTGGCGGTTTCAAAGATCAACCGCACCCACCGTATGCGGCTGACACCCCGTCGGATCAGTCAAGCGCTATTCGATGAGATCGTCGGCCACTCCAGCGATTGGGTTGATGCTTACCTGTTGACCGGGCACCGTTTCACCGTCGCTGATGTGGCCGCACATTATTACAGCGTGCCGGCTGGCTATCTTGAGACACTCTATCATGCTGCTGCTGTTTCGCTGCGTAACAGCATCTATCAGTACCTTAGCGTGGAAGAGAAGCATTACTACGCCTTCAAACAAGTCGTTCAAAACAAGGGTGACCATGGCAGTAAGCTGAACCTCAAACCGATATTGCTGACACGCCTGGTCAAACACTTGAAAGGCGAACTGCGGGCAGCTAGGCGTCTTCAGCCTGGGGAGGAGAGTTGGCGACAAACGCATAATCACTACGTGGCTTATATCGCTTTCTGGATACTGTTCGCGACGGGCTACCGTGCTGTCAATGACTTGGTTTTTCGCTGGCGGGAAATCGACTTTGCGTCCGGTTTTCTGGCCATTTCCGACAAGGACGACGAAGCGATGAGTCAGGCACGGGTGGTTTGGCTGTTGCCGGAGTTGCGTGATCAAATACGCCAGTATGCGAGCCACTTGGAAGTGCTACAGGCCCGGTTTTATCAACGTGCGTCTCTTTACGAGCACCTCGAAGCAGTGTTGAGTGAGCCTCAGCCAGACGTGCCGCTGATGTTTTTTATCAGTGACAGCTGGCAGATGGTTCAGCTTTCTCCAGAGAATCTGCGGCGCCACGTACCGCTCTTTACGCTGCCAGTCAACGCAAGTCGGCACTATCTTCGCAGTGCTTTGCGTGCTGAAGGGGTTCGTGGCGAACTGGTTAATGCCTTTATGGGGCACGCTCAACAAGGGCAGGAGCCGTTTGGCGCTTTCTCTACCTTGACCCCCGTGGAAATGTTTCGGGAGCTAGCGCCTGTCCTCAGTAAAATGCGCCGGGAAGCGGGATGGACAGTGCAGCAGGGGCTAGCGGATGACTGATCATGTCGAGGAAGTTTGGAGCGGCTGGAAGCTAATACAAGTTCCGGAAGGGGCAGGTGGTGCCGAGGCACGCCATCGGCAGCATCTGCTAAATAGGCGTCGTCACCAAATGGCAGTGCTGGAACTGCTACAGGAAACGCACCCTGGCCTTGTCCGCGGTGAATCGGATGTCAGCGTGCCGACGGATATCGCCCAGCAGTGGGAAGAAGCCCTACAAACCGGTGACAACCGTTCAGTCGTCGAAATTCGCAACAAGGTTAACTTCTTATCACTGGGGCTGTCGCGTGGGCAGCGTGAGTTGGGGTGGGACGTGCGCGTTCCAGCGCCGCTGCACCTGGTCAGGCCAGCGGCGAGTCCTTTTACGCCCTTGTCCTTCAAAAATTTAAGCGATTACCGTGACTGGTGCCAGGATGCCGATCATGAGATTCAGCAGCCAGACTTTCAGGCGCTTCTTTGGCACGGCAATGGAAAAAAGGGACACCGTCGGCTTGAGCCTGAAATGATCAGTTGGGGGCTGTTTCTTTATTGTGTGATTGCCAATGACGGCCTGCTGGGCAGCAAGCACCTGAACTCACTACCATTGGCCACCACTACATTGGCAGTGCACGGGGCTTCTGCCTGGTTGGTGCTGCATGAGACAGTACCGGAAGGCATGCCAAAATCGAAACGGGTGTTGCCACGTAGCCGTTGGCTGTTGGGAGTGTCGGCCTTAGCGGTGTTGATGCGCCACATTCAGCATTTTGGCCACCCTGGCGAGAAGTGTGGCGGTTATCAGCAGGCGAGGACTTATACCCAGACGGCTTGGCTGCATTTCTGTGGCGCTTTAAAGACTGAGCCGGTGTCACTTCCGACGTTTAGCGAGCATGCCTCGACCGCCTTTCGCTTACATGTACCGGCTTATATCGTGAACAGCGCACACGGCAAACACCCAAGCACGTCAATTGCTGAAGAGCGTTGGCATCAGCTGCTCACCGGTGGGTACGTAAAGCATGCCAAGCCAAAAGCCGAGCAGGAGGATGTGCTTCCAGGAGAAGGATCCGGGCTAACGCCAATGGTGACCGAGCGTTGTGAGCGGGACCAACCGTTATATGAAGGGCGTGCGCTGCTGAAATCGTTACACGATACGCTCTATAAGCGTCGTAACCAGAAACGCCTCAGGTTTCGAGACCTTTCTCGCGAGCTGGAAAGTGCCATTGTTGCTTCTCAGCGTATGGCTCCCACCGTTGAATGCCTGTGTCGCTGGCTGCTGTTCTTGCATCAGAAGCAGAAGCGAAAGCAGTCGACGCTGTACAAGTATCTCGGTGTAAGCATGCCGCTTCTGCAGGCTTTGGGGGAGACGCCGGTTGATCAGGACCGGATGGATGCGCTCATTGAGGCCTATCAGTTCGTGGTCGAACAGGCCAAGACCGAGAAAAACCGCCACTACCGTTGGACGGTGTTGCGCTCATTCCATTCTTTTCTTGTGATTGATCAAGGCCTGGCCAACGTCTCTATGGTGTTTGCTGACGGTGGGGCAACTATCGCGCATCACGCCGATGCCAATTGTCTGTCAGAGGATGAGTATCGTCTGATAGCTAGCTTTCTGGCCTCCCGCTCGTCAAACATCATGGGGCAAATTCGCTATTGGGTATTTGTGCTTGGATTTCGCGCTGGTCTCAGGATAGGAGAAGCACTTTCCATTCAGTTAGATGATGTCTTGCTTCATCAAGAGGTGCAGAATACCGACGTTACCCTTCTGGTTCGTAACAATGAGTATGTGGGGGTTAAGAGCCATGATTCACGGCGGCAGCTTCCGCTTCATTATCTGCTGACGGACAGCGAGCTGGAAGCATTCAAGGCCTTCATCGCCAATCGACAAGAGGTGTCCCTTCACGGTCGAGTCATGCTGTTCGGTGAGGGAAGTGGTTCGGTGGCTCCACTACGCGATGATGAGGTGCAGGCAGAGATCCACGAAGCCATGCGACGTATCACCGGGGATTACAGTCTGCGCTTTCATCACCTGCGTCATTCACTGGCTAACTATCTGTTGCTCTCTTTTCATGGGGTGGAGATACCCTGGTCAGGGCCTTCCCATCATGCTTTTCTTTGGGACAAGGTCGCTGAGGGGCCCACGCGATCAGGGCTGTACTTTATCGCGCAACTGATGGGGCATGCGTCCCCCGATGTGACATTACGAAGCTACTTGCACTTTACCTGCCTGCTCCTTGACCATTACTGCCACAAGCAGTCCTCCTCGATGGAGAGCTGTATTCCGAGCCACGCAATTGCTCAGTTGGAACCCTTGGCCAACGTGCTCCAAATCAAGCCGGCGACCCTGCGTAAATGGAAAGAGCGTTTCGGGGGAAAACCGCCACGTTGGCTTAAAAAGGCCTTTCCCAAATGTTCTGTGATAGACGTAGCTCAGCAGGCGCTAGCCCCCTATCCTGAATTGCCAGCCAAGATACTGCTTGAGCGCCAAGGTCTGAGTCAGCTATCGCTGGAGCAGGTCGCCGCTGCGCTGGATGCTTTGTATCAACGCGATTTTGACGACGTTGAGCATATCTTTAATTTGTGTAAAGGCGAGGCAGAGCGGCTAACGTCTTGCGCGCGGCGGGTTCTAACAGCGCGCACGCGGCAGGGGATGAGCGCGTTTCGTCACTACCGGATGACGAAAGGTAAGCAGTCAGCACCGAATGATTTTGCCCACCCACGCCTGGCAATGCCGCGCTCGCTGGCGGAACGCCCAGTGGCGAATGCGATGTACCAAGCCATCTGGTCGTGGTGGTTTAGCCATCATCCGGATGAATTGCGTAGGCATCTTCGTTTGTTCTACCGCTACCACCGTGCCACCGACGGTCATGTATGGATTCGCGATGCCGATGATGGCTTGGCCTTTGTGAGTTGGGTGCTGGGTCTGGATGCTCGCATCAGAGCAGTCGTTGAGCTGACACCCAGTGCGCGATCGTCCCTGTCTGAGAAGCAGCAGCTGAGTGAATGGAAGAAGCGGCTTCCCTCACATCAACATAAGGTGGAATGGCAAGCTAAGCGTCCAGGCAACCGTTTTTCAAAACCGCTGGGCACGGGCAACGTTACTTTCTATGTAGTCAATGAGAATAAGCGCTCTCGAAGTGGCTACCCCGTGCGCTATATGCTGGTGATGGCGTGTATCGTAATGGCTACGGTCGCCCAACATGGGAGCTCTAAAGTGAGGTAGGAATAGGCGACACTTCTCCTGCTGGAGTCGCCGTTTGTCCGCTATGCCAAGACCTTGCCAGGACTTTTTGTATCGGTTTTAGTGCATAAGCATCTGTTACTTCTCGATAGACGGGCCTGAACGTTAATCTTTGAGCTTAAGCAGTGCTGCCAGCGGCATCGGTTTAGCAAATAAAAAACCTTGCAATAAATCACAGTGGCGCTGTACAAGATCCTGCTGTTGTTCATAGGTTTCGATGCCTTCTGCCACCACGACTAAGCCTAAATAATGCGCCATGGTGATCACGCCTTGGACAATGGCGGCATTTTTATGGTCGTTGGTTATATCGTGAATAAAGGCGCGGTCAAGTTTGACTTTATGAATAGGCAAATCGCGCAAGTAGCTGAGGCTAGAAAATCCTGTACCAAAGTCATCAAGTGCGACTTTGATGCCCATTAGCTTGAGCTGATTAATCAAGTCGGTTGCTTTATCCGCCCCATCGAGTAGTACGCTCTCGGTGACTTCTAGCTCCAGGGCGTTAGCAGGCAGACCAGCCGCCCACACAGCACGTTGAACATCCCCCAAAAAGCCAGCACGCCTGAACTGTAGTGATGAAATATTAACGGCCACTGGTATAGCTTTGCCTGCGGCATGTAGTTTCGCAGCGTCTTGGCAAGCTTGCTGTAATACCCAGCGCCCTAAAGGGATGATCTGGCCAGTTTGTTCGGCTAGTGGAATGAAAATACCGGGTGAAATTATACCTTTTTGTGGATGATGCCATCGTATAAGGGCTTCCACCCCACGAATGCTCCCACTAGTGGCGTCCACAATAGGCTGATAATAGAGCTCAAACTGCTGCTGCTTCAGTGCTGCCTGGAGATCGTGGCGTAGCATAACCGAGGCTTCAGTCACTTGCTGCTCATCGCCTTGGTACCATTGCCATGTATTGCGGCCTTGCTGCTTTGCTTCACCCATGGCTAGGTCAGCGCGTTGCATAAGTTCATGGGCATGCGCGACTGCGGTGGTATTACATGCAATGCCAATACTGCCGCTGATGTGAATTGACGTGTCGTCGATTTTAAACGGTAAAGAGAGAGTGCCGAGTATCTGCTCTGCTAGATCAATAGCCGCTTGCTCAGTTGGCATTTGGGAGAGCAGTAGAGCAAATTCATCACCGGTGAGGCGCGCGAGAGTGTCACCCGGTGTGATAAGTCGTTGCAGTCGATTGGCTACCTCAATCAACAATTGATTGCCCGTCGGATGCCCAAGCCCATCGTTAATCGCTTTAAAGCCATCCAGATCCAGGTGCAACACTATGAGTTTATGGCCGGTTTTTTGTGCATTGCTAAATGTATATTTTAAACGCTTTTCAAATTCAGAGTAGTTCGGCAGATGTGTAAGCAGGTCGTGGGTGGCTTGATAGGCCAGCTGTGCCTTTTGTTCATGTTGCACCGTTGTATCTTTTACAATGCCGAAGACTCCCTGGGTCACTCCTTCTACAATCATAGGCATGGTGGTTAGGTCAAGAACTTTTATATGCCCATCGCGATGCTTGAGCTGAAAGGTTACTTGTTTTGTCTGGCCTGCTAGCGTAGCGGTAAAGAGCTTCTGTAGTGGTGCTATATCTTGTGGCTCCAATAGTTTAGAAAAATGGTTGCCTAGAATCTCGCTATTGTTGCGACCAGTAATCGTGCTGCAGGCTTTATTTGCATTGGTGATGCACCCCTGGTGATTAAGGGAAAACACTCCATCAGGATGATAGAGGTAAAGTGAGCGAAAGCGCTGCTCAAGGTCGTACTGCGCTTTAATTTGCTGTCTAGCTATGAGTAGCTGGCCAGAATGTTGTCGCACTAATTTAATCAGCCCAAGGCTAAGTGCTAACAAGTAACTAAGCGTTAACCCCGCAATAGCAAAGCTGGCGGGCATGATACTTGCGTTTAATAGTGTCGAGCGAGAGCCCAAGTGGGCATCTAACGTGAGGTGTGCGCCGCCGGGCAAGCCAATATGGCGCCGTTCTAGGTGCGGCAAAGGGCGTGAGGCGGTAGATTGGGGGATCGTATCGTTATGCCGTAACACTAAAAATGGCGTGTCACCACCTACTGAGAGATGGAATTGCGTAAGTAGCACGCTAAGTTCGCGTGTTAACAAATCGATAAGATCTACTTCAGCGGCCACATAATGGCGCTGATTGTTTCCGGTTGGCGCGACAAGCAGCAGAGTGTTTGGATGCTCTTTGGGTTGGAGTGTCCACGCTTCTGGCCACGCCAGTAATAGCATGTCCTGAAATTGATCTAGCGGCTCATTTTGCCAAATAGGGGAGGTGTGCAATTCTGTTGATGTTCGCAGATCGATAAGCTCGCCATGGCTATCAAACAAAGCCACGCTTTTTAAATAGGGTGCATGCTGAAAGTAGGCGTGAACGTCGGGGAGCCAGCCATCGTCGGGTTGCGAAAGCAAAGGGAGGTCGTGCCGCCAAGCGAGACGCTGAATCCACTCCAGTCGCGTTCTCATGGCGTGGCGTGCGTTCAGCGTCGCATTATCCATTAGGGATGTCACTTGGTTTTGTAGAGTATTTTGGGCGCTCCAGCTTAGTGTGTACCACGCAAGACAGCTGGCCATTACCCCTGCTACGACAGCCGTGATGGTAAGACTCCCAAGTGGAAGCAGACGGCGGTTACCGCGCCAAGCTGCCCCAATAAATGCACTACCACCTAATAGTGAATACAATGTGGCGAGTATTGGCCCAGATACAAAGCCTTCTGACCAGCTAAAGCGGCTTGATGGTAACAACAGAAGGAGAAGGGAGAAGCCGCCCATGCCAACGGCTAGTAACCCACAGCCCGCCCACGCTACCCTGTGCCATGGCTTTTTCATGCCCAGTAGGGTACATGCGGCCACCAGCAGCAGTAGAAGTGCAGCCGCTGAGAGGATTCTTGGCCCGCCTGACACCCATGAGACTGATACCCACGGCCCGCCGACCCAGACGTTATGGACTAGCGTATAGAGCGTGATGGCTGCTAACGGAACGGCCGCGACAGCGATTAGCCCACGGTAATGGATTAACCACCCCAGAAGGCAGCAGCCTGCTAATAGGCCGGTTAGCGCTGCATCGGTCACCATTAAACCGCTTAGTGGGTAATCAATGCCTGCCCAACGCCCTATAAGGCCTGTGCTTCCCAGGAGTATAAATGTGGCAGCGACCATAAGCAGGCCAACATCTATCGCAATATCACGTATTCGATAGGGCGCTGTAGCAGTATCATTCGCGCTTGATTTAGCCCTTTTCGCTTGCATGGCTGCTCCCCATTTAGCCTTTGGCAACGTTATTACGTCCTAGGTGCTTCGCCATATATAGTGCGCGGTCGGCACGGGCCATTAAGCTTTCACTAGTATCCTCTAACAGATAGCTTGTCACGCCGATGCTGGCGGTAATCGGCTTAGGCAGCCAGGGGTGTACCTCTATCGCGTGTCGTAATCCCTCTAAGGCTTTGCCTGCTTCTTCAAGTGACGTTTCAGACATGAGAAAGGCAAACTCTTCGCCACCAATTCGTGCAACAAGGTCACTTCCCTGTATGAGAGAAGTGAGTAGTCGAGCTAGCTGTTGCAATACCTGGTCTCCCACTGCATGGCCATAGTTGTCGTTGATAGGCTTGAAAAGGTCTATATCCAGTATCGCTACGCTAAACACTTTTGGAGCCTGGTTGACAAACGCACTTGCTAGCCGTTCTTGAAGGACGAGATCAAAATGGCGACGGTTAGGCAAACCGGTAAGGGGATCGCTGCGAGCTTCCTGAGCCAGTCGTAAAGTGAGACGGTGGAGTTCTTGGTTGTGAGATTCTAGCTTGATACGCATTGACTCCAAAGCGGCAATAGTCTGCCTATTTTCCTCTAATGTGCCCCGATCTGATTGGCGAGACTCTAACCGTTCGCGTTCTAGTTTATCCATACGCGCAATCGGCAGCATGGCCAGAAGCGTTAAGGGCGGGTCAGGCGCGGTTAAACGGCGCGCGCTGGACAGGACTGGAAATGGCTCGCCACTTTCCGTGCGCAGGTTAAGGTGAATTTCATCGACTGCCCCCACATCGCTTAGCCTGAAAGAAAGCACCCCTTGGTAGAGTAGACGCGCCTCAGTGGTAAACAACGTGCTGACTGGCTGGTGGACAAGCTGATTTTCCGCGTAGCCAAGCCAATGGCATAGCGTTTGGTTAACCTGCAGTATACAGCCTTGTCCGTCTACGATGATTAGGCCTGAGGGTGCAAGCTGCCACCAGTGCGCAATGTTCACGGCCTTTGGCGTCATCTATAGTTGCTTCCCTGTTAATGCAAGCCGTGACCGTAGCGCATTAGCCAAGGTATCAGGAGCAGTCATCTGAGGGTAATGACCGCCTGCATCCAGCATGACTAGCTGACTTTTAAGAAGATTCGCTTGTAGATACTGGGCGGCTTCAACCGGCACAATAGCATCGCGAGCAGTCTGAAAGATGACACTGGGTACTGTAACGTGAGGCAGGTGATGCCGGGTATCGCCTAGAAAAATACTTCTGGCCAATGGGCGTAATATGTTGGGTGATATCCTAAGAAAGAGCTGCTTTAAGCTGTGTTGATGTTCGTAAGTAATGGCATCACCTAGCGCCACTCGGGACATCGTACTCACCCATTCGAGGTAGTTTTGCTCCATTAGTCGCATTAAGCCATCAAGCTGCTTCTGGGAGTAGCCGCCGTGATAGTCGGGTGGGTCATCCAGGTAGCGCGCTGAGCTACAGACCAACCCCAGGCGGCTAAATGCCTGAGGACGCAAAATAGATGCTAGCATCCCTATAGTTCCCCCAATTGAGTGGCCCAGCATCATGGCGTTTTCTAGCTGCAGTTCATCGCACAGTGAGGCAATATCCTCTGCATGACCAGTAGGCGTAGTGTGCCGCTGGCAGTCGTAGAATTCCGGTGCCGCGCCGCCGAAGCCTGCTAGGTCGACAAGAATCAGTCTATAGTCGTTCTCAAGTGAGGGAATAAGGCGATGCCAAACTGTTTGGTCACAGCCAAACCCATGGATAAGTAGTAAGGGCGTGGTGCCAAGGCCGTGTTCATTAACATTGAGAAAGTCGATAAGTGACGTCATTCAAGTGCCCGTATTTTTATTATAGTTAATACTATTACGTTAGCATGTGTCGCAGTGCTAGGCATATCAACGCCGTTGAATAACGACAAGGACAGCCCAGTGAAAACTATTTTTATAGAGTTTCAATTCAGTAGCGATTGCCCATGAACGATGAACAGGAAAGTGCAAGATCACGAAGCATCTCGTCTAGCGGCCTTGGTGGAATACCACATTCTGGATACCCCTCAAGACCCCTTATTCGATGAGATTGTGGAATTGGCCGCTATCATCTGCCAGGCTCCGATTGCCGTGATCAATTTCATCGACCGTAATCGGCAGTGGTTCAAAGCGGCTAAAGGGCTTTCAGTGCGTGAAACACCCCTGGATATTTCAATTTGTGCTCACGTTATCTTACAGCCGGGCCTTTTTGTGGTGCCCGATACAACGCAAGACGAGCGCTTTGTAAGCAACCCACTAGTTGCCGGTGATCCCTGTTTACGCTTTTATGCAGGGGCGATACTGAAAAGCCACGATGGTTATCCATTAGGGACGCTTTGTGTGCTTGACTATCATCCTCGAGATATCGACCAGCAACAGCGCTTTGCTCTTCAAGCGTTGGCTAACCAAGTGATGGCGCATATGGAATTAATGCGCTCGCACCGTGAGCAAAAACGTCTAATCGCCGAGTTGGAGAACGCGCGGCGCAAAATGTCGAAATTAGCCGCAACAGATGTGCTTACCGGGTTGCTCAATCGCAGGGCGCTAGAGCGGCGTCTGAATAATACTCTGGCGTCTATAAAGCGTGGGGCCGCTCCAGCGGCGATAGTAATGATCGATATCGATTATTTTAAGCAGATTAATGATACCTACGGCCACCCAGTGGGAGATCGCGTCATCAAGCGCTTTGCAGAGCGCTGCCGTTCAATTGTGCGGCAAGCGGATGTGCTAGCCCGCTGGGGTGGTGAAGAGTTTATGTTACTCATGCCCCATACAACCCTTGATGAAGCGTACCAAGCCGCTAACCGGTTGCGAGAAAAGCTGGCCGGCCATCCGTTGATAGCCAATATCGCCGAGCCGCTCTACGTTACGGCTAGTATGGGGATTTGCAGCCTGGATGAAGCTAGCGACCTTCAAGAGCGGCTAAACGTTGTTGACCAACTGCTTTATCAAGCCAAGGATCAAGGCCGAGACTGCATCGTGTTAGAACAACCATTGTCAGAGACATTAGACACAGCGCTTAAAACTGGTGTGGCTCACTAGCAATTTGCTTTCCTATTTTTCACAGAACCCGTTGTAAAGAATCTTTTTTGCCAAAGGTGGCATTAAATTTCCAGCCTAAATTCCCGCTTTCATCAATCTATAAGTCGTTGCATAGGTGAGATCAAATGCTGGAGTAGACAAAAGGCCACTGCGATAGCAATGGCCTAAAGGTCAGACTTTATCCCTGGAACCGGCGCACAAATCAGTACGCTTACGGTGCTTAATTTATCCTGGTTATCCAGAACCTACTCGCACATACAAACAGTTGATGAATCCGCAAATGCGGTCAGCCGTAGATATTATCTAGGCCAGCCTAGCAGCTTATTGTCTTATCACCTAACCAGCCGTCATTGTTCGTTTTCCTGCTGGGCTTGACCGAGGGCGGCGAGTGCTGAGAGCACTTCGCTGACGCCTTTGACCGGTTTGCGTTTGAACTGTCTGGCCAAACTTTCCGCGCTGTGGGGGCTGGCGGCGAGCATATCGCGCAGCAGGGTGACCTGGGTGGCAAGGTCTTTGGGCCAGCTGGCCTTGGTTTTGTCGGCTACGGGGGCGACTTCTTCCGGGGGCTAGGTAGCCTGAACACAGTGATTAAAAACGCGCCATACAGTTTATATCATAGTCACCTACTTCTAGGTTTTTTGCCAGAATAGCCTTCCTAACCTGGATTTCTCATAGTAC
>NZ_JABUZF010000272.1:0-9698 GCF_014897885.1 Halomonas sp. 3D7M
GCATGCGGCAGGCAACCTAGTCGGTGTGCCTGATGACGCGACGCTACTGGTCGGCCAGGGGCACACCGTGGCTAAACCAATAGGCAGCATAAAAGAATGCAGCAACGCACGCACAAGCACTAGCCGCCGATACCGGCCTTGCTTGTGTGTGGCATGTGCATTGTACTGTGTGCATGGCTACATCCTAATTTACAAGTCTAATTCACGTTGCTCATCGAGAACGATGACATCTGAGTGTTCAATCCTGCCTGCATAGGAACAAAATGGCAACCATCAACCGCCAAACGCTTGTACCCAACCAATCGTTGCGGGCAGTGCACTCATGCTAACCAGGACCACAACACCGAGCACAATAGAAAGTAAACCTGATTCGTCTTTGAAGTTGTCGTCATGGTGGGCCATGAAAGCCTCCTTTTTTATCGGTATCGGTTATCGGCACATGCCGTGCGTCAGTTATCGGCCAATCATTTTAGTGAGGGCGAGGAGCGTAGGCAAATACATCCGAGAACATTCTCTCACTACTGATGTTTTTTCGCTCGAACACATCAACACAGGCATAAACCATCCCCGGCGAGCCTGATAGGAAGATATCACAATCGCTGAGCGTCAACTGAGCCCTTGCAAGTTCGCTCTCAAGGGCACTTTCCAGCACTAGGTCAATGCGTCCTTGATGGTGTGATATTCGTTCACCAACCGCCAGCGGCTCGGTAAGCGGAAACTCTGTTACGGCTTGAAAAGCAACATTGGCATACTGTTGTGCCCATTCGCAGGCCAAATCTTCGGCATACAGATCGCGGTGCTCGCGGTTTGCCCACCATAGTGAAATAGGCCGAGCGGGCTGCTGCCGCAGCGTCGCTTCTACAATGGCTTTCATCTGTGCAAAACCGGTGCCTGCCGCGACCAGCAGTAGCGGGCGCTCGCTTTCAGCGTCCAGCACACAGTCACCACTGGGTAAGCGTACGGTCAATTGGTTGGCCACCTGCAACAACTCTCTCAAGCGAGCTGAGTTATCCCGTTCAGGCCAGTGCTGAATATGCAATTCGATAATGCCATCGCCACGTTCAGCGCTGGCAATTGAAAACGGCACCCAGGTGTTATCGTCTAGTTTCAGCTCTAAATACTGGCCAGGCGCATGCTGCATGGCTTCTGGCCGCCCTTCCAGGGTCACCCCAAAGACGTCGGGATTTAAATCCTCAACGGCGGTTACCTGGCAGGTTAACGTCTTGCAAGTTGACGTGCTTGCGCTCATGAAAGCCTCTTTATGAAGAATCGTCCGACCTGCGCCACTGGGTTAGCCGTGGCGAGGTGTGGGTAACGGGATATCAATGCCCAGCTCGTCCCAACGCTCGTCAACGCGGGTCTTTATCGAATCGTCCATCACGATGGGAGTCCCCCACTCTCGATCCGTTTCTCCTGGCCATTTATTGGTGGCGTCGAGCCCCATTTTAGAACCCAACCCGGACACTGGAGACGCAAAGTCGAGGTAATCAATGGGGGTATTTTCCACCATCACGGTATCCCTCGCTGGGTCCATACGCGTGGTAATTGCCCACATCACGTCTTCCCAGTTACGCGCGTCGACATCGTCATCCAGTACAATGACAAACTTGGTGTACATAAACTGACGCAGAAAGCTCCAAACCCCCATCATGACGCGCTTGGCGTGACCTGGGTACTGCTTTTTCATGGTCACGACGGCCATCCGATAGGAGCACCCTTCCGGCGGCAGGTAGAAGTCAACAATCTCCGGGAACTGCTTACACAGGATCGGCACAAATACCTCGTTAAGCGCGACGCCTAGAATAGCTGGCTCATCGGGTGGGCGGCCGGTATACGTGGAGTGGTATATCGCGTCCCGTCGCATGGTCATCCGCGTGACGGTAAAAACGGGGAAGTGATCGACTTCGTTGTAATAACCGGTGTGATCGCCAAATGGCCCTTCCGCTGCCATATCGTCGGGGTAAATAAACCCTTCAAGAATGATTTCTGCAGACGCAGGCACTTCCAGGTCAGCATGTCCGCACTTGACAAGCTCTGTGCGTGAACCGCGCAGAAGCCCAGCGAACGCATACTCGGAGAGAGAGTCGGGTACCGGTGTGACGGCGCCTAAAATTGTTGCAGGATCAGCCCCCAGCGCCACCGCCACAGGAAATGGCTCACCGGGATGCGCTTTTTGAAACTCAAGAAAATCCAGCGCACCGCCCCGATGGGAGAGCCAACGCATAATCAGGCGGTTTTTAGCAATTTTCTGTTGGCGGTAAATACCGAGGTTTTGACGCTTTTTATGCGGGCCTTTGGTAATCACCAATGGCCAAGTCACTAGCGGCGCCGCATCGCCAGGCCAGCAGTGCTGGATCGGCAAACGATCCAAGTCAACCTCATCGCCTTCAAACGATAGCGCTTGTACCGGAGCCCGCTTAACGATTTTTGGCCCCATACTTAGCACTTGCTTGAAAATCGGCAGCTTGTCCCAGGCGTCTTTTAACCCTTTAGGCGGATCGGGCTCTTTTAGAAACGCCAGTAGCTTACCCACTTCGCGCAGCGCCTCTACCGAATCCTGCCCCATGCCCAGCGCAACCCGTTTAGGCGTACCAAACAGGTTGCCCAGCAGCGGCATGTCGTGTCCCTTCACATTCTCAAACAACAGTGCGGGGCCACCAGCACGTAATGTCCGGTCGCAAATTTCGGTAATTTCCAGATAAGGATCAACTTCTGCTTTAATTCGCTTAAGTTCACCCTGCGCTTCAAGTGCCGCAATAAAATCGCGCAAGTCGTGGTACTTCAAGGCACTCTCCCCAAGGCACTTCCCCGGCTGTCAGACATTTATCGCTAGTGCTTGGCTGTAATGCAGCGCCTAGCGGCGCTTCATCGCTTCAAAGAACTCCAGATTCGTCTTGGTATCCTTCAGACGATCAATCAGGAACTCTGTAGCAGCCGTGTCTTCCATCGGGTTGAGCAGCTTGCGAAGAATCCACATGCGCTGCATTTCATCTTCTGACGCCAGTAGGTCTTCACGACGGGTACCGCTGCGACGGATATTGATCGCGGGGAACACGCGTTTCTCAGCCAGCTTGCGGTCAAGGTGCGCTTCCATGTTGCCGGTGCCCTTGAACTCTTCGAAAATGACTTCGTCCATTTTCGAACCGGTATCGACCAGTGCAGTGGCAATAATCGTCAGGCTACCGCCCTCTTCGATATTACGCGCGGCACCGAAGAAACGTTTTGGCTTCTCAAGAGCGTGGGCATCCACACCACCGGTTAGCACTTTGCCAGAGCTGGGCACCACGGTGTTATAGGCACGCGCCAAACGGGTGATGGAGTCGAGCAGAATCACCACGTCCTTCTTGTGCTCTACCAAACGCTTGGCTTTTTCGATCACCATTTCCGCAACCTGCACGTGGCGGGCGGGCGGTTCATCGAAGGTAGAGGCAACCACTTCGCCACGCACGGTGCGTGACATTTCGGTCACTTCCTCAGGACGCTCATCGATCAGCAATACAATCAGATGGCACTCAGGATTGTTGCGCGTAATGGACGTCGCGATGTTCTGTAGCATCAGTGTCTTACCCGCTTTAGGCGGTGACACCAACAGACCACGCTGACCTTTACCAATCGGCGCAGTCAGATCAATGATGCGCGCGGTAAGATCTTCGGTAGAGCCATTACCAATCTCCATGCGCAGCCGGTCGTCTGGGAACAGCGGCGTTAAGTTCTCAAAGAGAATCTTATGCTTGGCATTTTCCGGACGATCAAAGTTGATCTGGCTAACTTTGAGCAGGGCAAAGTAGCGCTCACCTTCTTTAGGCGGGCGGATTTTGCCGGAAATGGAGTCGCCTTTACGCAGATTGAAACGACGGATCTGAGACGGCGATACGTAGATATCATCCGGTCCAGCGAGGTACGAGCTGTCAGCGCTACGCAGGAAGCCGAAGCCATCCTGAAGGATTTCCAGCACACCATCGCCATAAATATCCTCTCCACTTTTAGCATGCTTTTTGAGGATGGCGAAAATGATGTCCTGCTTGCGCGAACGGGCTAAGTTGTCGATACCCATCTCGCGGGCGATATCGAGCAGCTCGGGAACGGTTTTTTGCTTGAGTTCAGTGAGATTCATCGGTGTGTTAGAAAGTTGCTCATGAAAGCTGGGCGACAAGCGCCGGGAATAAGACAGGAGGCGTGACCTAAAAGTAGGGCTAAGCGCCGAGTGATGCGTTCAGAACCCCATCTAGGCACACGCTCAGATACTGAAAGCTAGGCAGTCTTGAAGTAAATGCCAATAAAGGAGTAACGGCATCAACGACTGCTTAACGTGAGGGTGCTAATAAACTAGTTAATCTGATCGGCACAGAAAATGCTGTTTCAGCGGGTTATCTGACGACTTGGACATCTGGCTGATGCCATTGGATACGTACTGCTCGGAATACCCGAGTAATACGCCTGTTTAATAGGCAAACAAGTTAACTCGGATCAAGCCAGTAGTTCGATGGTAGTCAAGGCCCGCGATAAACGCAAGTCTTTGACAATTGACAATACTAATAAGGCACCGCAACCTTGGCATAGCCACTAGGAAGGAACGCCCATGCCCAAGGAAATTTCACTCCCTCTCACCGCGCCGTCGGCTGAACTGGATAACACTGAACCGCAGCGCTTAGCCGCCATCGACCTGGGTTCTAACAGCTTCCACCTGCTGGTCGCTAACTATCAAAACGAGCGCCTTCAAGTCGTTGCCAGGATGGGTGAAAAGGTTCAGTTAGCCGCTGGGCTAGACGAGAACGGCTATTTAAACGAGGCAGCCATGCAGCGCGCGTTGGACTGTCTAGGCCGTTTTGCACCCTTTCTCAACGACATTGAGGATGCCAATCTGCGCATTGTCGGTACGAATGCGTTGCGCGATGCCTATAACAGCCAAGCGTTTATCGAGCGTGCCGAAGCGCAGCTTGGCCACGCTATCGAAATTATTGCTGGCCGCGAAGAGGCCCGGCTTATTTATTTAGGCGCCGCCCACGCGCTAGCCGAAAATGGCCGCCGCTTAATTGTTGATATCGGCGGCGGGTCGACGGAATTTATCATTGGCGAAGCCTTCGAGCCCAAAGCACTTGAGAGCTTACGCATGGGCTGCGTCACCTTCAGCAGCCGCTTTTTTCCTGATGGCGAAATTAGTGAAAAGCGTATGCGTCGTGCTGAGCTGTCTGCCCTGTCAGAACTGGCCAACATTCAGCGTCCCTACCTACGCCTTGGCTGGGATGACCCCGTGGGCTCTAGCGGAACGATAAAGGCTGCCGCGAGCGTGTTATATGCTTACGGCGATTCGCCCCAAGAAGGTGTTATCACCCGCAGTGGGTTGAAAAAGCTGCGTGAACGCCTACTAAAATGCAAACAGCTGGAGAAAGTTGAGCTAGATGGTCTAAAACCTGACCGAGCAAAAGTCTTTCCGGCAGGTATCGCCATTTTAAACGCTATTTTTGAAGCCTTTAATCTTTCCCAAATGCGCTTTGCAGACGGCGCCCTGCGCGAAGGAGTGCTTTATGACATGGCGGGACGGAATAGTGCGGAAGATACCCGTTCTAAAAGCCTAGATGCATTGAAGCGGATTTATGATGTTGACTCTCGGCAGGCAGAAAATGTCGCCGACACGGCCCTTCGCTTATTCAATAAAGTAAAAAAAGCCTGGGGGCTAACCCAAGAGCAAGGCCATTATCTTGTCTGGGCAAGTCATGTACATGAAATTGGCTTGGCTATCTCTCATAGTCAATTCCATCGCCACGGCGCCTATTTGCTAGAGCATTCCGACCTGGCTGGCTTTTCACGCCCTGAGCAGCGTCTACTGGCGTTTTTAGTGCGCGCCCATCGACGCAAGTTTCCGACGAAAGAGTGGCAGGCGCTGCCCGCCTCTCACCAGGAAGGCTGTGCCAAACTTGCTCGCCTGCTGCGCCTTGCCGTGCTTATTAATCACTCCCGGTCTGAAAATCCCCCGCCGCTACCAGAGATTAACGCAGAGGGTGAAGCGCTGCTGATGACGCTACCAGCCAGCGACGAACCGACGCTGTTAAGTACCGATATGGAGCAGGAACAGGCCTATATGACAGCGGCTGGATTTACGTTTTCGGTTGCGTAGAGGTAGCGGCAAGAGCAACGCCTTCAGCCTGCCACAATACGTTGGCAGGCGGCTGGATAACGCCCAGGCATGACTCACCTTCCATTACTACAATCAAACGCTCACGTTCCCAGGGCGGCACTCCCCGCTCTTGGAGCAAGCGTTTAACGTCACGCCGTCCACGCTCTTTTAACGCCACCACTTCGCCACCACGTCGCCAACGCAACGTTACGCGGCGCGGCGGTGCCAGCGATACTTCCAGCACGCCCAAAGGGGTTAGTTGCCCTGGCGCGCCTTCCCACTCGACTTCCCATTCAGGCAGTGGCTTAAGCGGTGCCATGAGATAGAGACGGCGTTGCCAAATCCGTGCGTCTACTCCTGGCCATTCAACCTTCACCTGGGCGTCGTTCACTGCGCCTAACTGCGCTAGCAGGCTTTCGAGGCGTTTTTGCGGAGGGGTTGGGAGCGCTAGCTGCTTACAAAGCGTACGCACCAGCAGCCGCTGGCGAGGTAAGGAGCGTTGACTAAGCAGCGTAGCATCCATGCAGTGTTCTCCGCGCATCAGCGTTGCCAGCTCTTCCTCGGCATAGGCCGCCAATAGCTGGTCTGCCTCACCGGCATGCTGGGCGCTATTGGCAAGGGCTCGTGCAGCGCCAGGCCAACGTAGTTGTAGTGCTGGCATCACCTGATGGCGTAAGCGATTGCGATCAAACGCGATGTCTCGGTTTGTCGGGTCTTCGCACCAGCTGATTGATAATCCATGCGCCGCATCAGCCAACGTCTGTCTGCTGACACTCAACCAGGGCCGCAGCAGAGTGAGCCCCTGCCACTCGCGGCGAAAAGGCATACCCGCCAAGCCACGCACACCACTGCCACGCAACGCGGCCAGCAGTAGCGTCTCTGCTTGGTCATCTTGGTGCTGGGCTAGCCATAGCGTATCGCCAGTGGGAATATGCGCCATAAACGCTTGGTAGCGCGCTCGCCGCGCCGCCCCCTCGATACCCTCGCCCTGAGCGTCCACAGCCACGTTGGCCGTCACTAGTGATACACCAAGCGTATCGCACAGCGTTTGACAATGCGCTTCAAAGGCGCTGGCTGCCGCCTGTAGACCATGGTTAATATGCATCGCCCGCAGCGGACGACGTGCGTCCCGGCAAACCTGAGCGGCCAACGTTAGCAGCAGCGAAGAGTCTAGCCCACCGGAAAGCGCTACCCAAATAGTACGCCCCGGCGGGGTCTCCGCCAGGGCGTCATTCAGTAAACGTAACAGCGGCTTAGGCGGCTGGGGCGCCATAGCTCATCAACCGTTTATAGCGGCGCTCTAGTAGCGCATCGCTATCAAAGCTTTGCAGGCGTTCCAGACTATTAGCCAAAGCCTCTTTAACGCGCTCAGCCGTCGTCAGTGGATGGCGATGAGCACCACCCAGCGGCTCTTTAATTAGCTCATCAACAAAGCCAAGCTCTTTGAGGCGCTCAGCAGTGATCCCCATGGCTTGAGCGGCATCAGATGCTTTTTCAGCGCTCTTCCAAAGAATAGACGCACAGCCTTCTGGAGAAATAACCGAATAGGTAGAGTACTGCAGCATATGCAGCTCGTCGCACACACCAATCGCCAGCGCGCCACCAGAACCACCTTCCCCCACTACGGTGGAGATAATCGGTGTTTTCAGGCGTGACATTACCGCCAAATTATACGCAATGGCTTCCGATTGCCCGCGCTCTTCTGCATCGATCCCTGGGTAAGCCCCAGGCGTATCGATAAAGGTTAGGATGGGCATTTTAAAGCGTTCAGCCATTTCCATTAGGCGGCAGGCTTTACGGTAGCCTTCCGGGCGCGGCATGCCAAAGTTGCGACGTACTTTCTCTTTAACATCGCGTCCTTTTTGATGCCCAATGACCATCACCGGCTGATCATTCAAACGCGCAACGCCTCCGACAAGGGCTGCATCATCGGCAAAATTGCGGTCGCCGTGAAGCTCATCAAAGTCAGTAAAAATATGCTCAAGATAATCCAGCGTATAAGGGCGCTGCGGATGGCGAGATATTTGGGAAACCTGCCAGGGGGTTAAATCTTTGAAGATCGATTCGGTTAACTTACGGCTTTTTTCTTCCAGCCGAGATATCTCATCGGAGAGATTAACCTGGCTATCGGAGCTGACCAAACGCAGCTCCTCAATTTTTGCCTGAAGCTCGGCAATGGGCTGTTCAAAATCGAGATAGTTAGGATTCATCGGCTCTGCCTGTAAGCTGCCTATAAAAAAAGAAGCCTTGTCGAAACGGGCATGTATGGGGGCATTATCGCACCCTGAACCTGCCACGCAAGGCAGTACCCTTTCAATTAGCGTGCTGCACCGCCATTTAGCACTCAATTTGACGGTGGCACGCGCATGTTTATAGCGTTTGTTAGCGGTAGCGTAGCTGAACGCCAACCTGCCCCTGCACATCACGAAGGGCCAACAACAAGTCGTCGCTGGGAGCTACTTTCCATTCATCGGCCAGCGCCAGCCAGCCAACCGCTGCTGAGTGGCGATACTGCAGCCGCACCGGCAACCCGCCGGTATCGCGGTATGGCGTAAGACTCTCACGCAGGCTATCGACTAAACGCCCGTTGATCTGTTCAGCATCCAATGCAAGTTCTACCGCTTCGCCATAGCGAATCCGTGCGGTCACCATCGGCGTAACGTCTTTACCCCGCAAACGCAAACCGCCGGAGAAGTCATCGTTGGATACTTCGCCTTCAACGATAATCACTTGGTCAGATTCGATTTGGCCCCGCAGTTGCTCAAATAGTTCGCCAAACAGGGAAGCTTCGATACGCCCGGTGCGATCATCCAGCGTGATAAACGCCATGGTATCGCCACGCTTGGACTTCATAGTGCGCATGGCTACCACTAAGCCAGCCACCCGCTGCGGCTCACGAGAGGCCTTCAAATCACTAATGCGAGTAGAGACAAAGCGCTTTAGCTCACGCTCATATTCATCAATGGGATGGCCGGTCAGATAGAGACCCAGCGTATCTTTTTCACCAGAAAGGCGCTCACGATCTGTCCATTCACGGGCGCTCTGATACTCAGCGTAAGGGTCCGTTTCTTCCTCTTCCGCAGTAAACGCATCGCCAAACATATCCAGCATACCCAGATTTTGGTTGGCATGGTTTTGAGCAGCCGCTTTCAAGGCGTCTTCCATCGCGGCGGAAAGCACCGCCCGGTTAGGGCCAAGATTATCCAGTGCGCCAGAGCGAATCAGCGCTTCCAGCGTTCGCTTGTTCATCCGTTTTGGATCAAGGCGGCGACAAAAATCGAACAGATCTTTAAATGGACCATCGGTGCTACGGGCTTCAACAATCGCACCAATTGGGCCTTCACCGACACCGCGAATGGCACCCAGGCCGTAAACCACGCGCCCTTCCGTATCAACGGTGAACTTGTAGCCACCGACATTAACATCCGGCGGTGTGACGGTAAGCTTGAGGTGGCGGCACTCCTCAATTAGCGGCACTACCTTGTCCAGGTTATCCATTTCCGTTGACATAACGGCGGCCATAAACGGGCCAGGATAGTGCGCTTTCAACCAGGCGGTTTGATAAGACACCAAGGCGTAAGCG
>NZ_JABUZF010000272.1:9735-14379 GCF_014897885.1 Halomonas sp. 3D7M
TGTTAAAACCATAACCGGCGAATTTCTCAACAAGATCAAAGATATTGCCAGCAAGGTCTTTATCGATACCGTTGGCGGCACAGCCTTCCATAAAGCCTGAACGCTGCTTGGCCATCTCTTCGGGCTTTTTCTTACCCATGGCGCGGCGCAGCATGTCTGCCTGCCCCAGTGAATAGCCGGCCATTACCTGAGCAATCTGCATGACCTGCTCTTGGTACAAAATAATGCCGTATGTCGGGCTGAGTACCGGCTTTAACAGGTCATGCTGATAATCTGGGTGGGGGTAAGAGACTTCGGCACGGCCGTGCTTACGATTGATAAAGTCATCAACCATGCCGGACTGCAGCGGGCCTGGGCGGAATAGCGCCACCAGAGCGATCATATCGTCGAGGGAGTCTGGCAGCAGGCGCTTAATCAGCTCCTTCATACCACGAGATTCCAACTGGAAAACGGCGGTGGTTTCCGCGCGTTTAAGCATCTCAAACGTTTTGCTGTCGTCCAGCGGGATAGCGTCGATGTTAAGTGGCGCTTGACCGTTTACCCCCCGCACTTTATCGACCATTTCCAGCGCCCAGTCGATAATCGTCAGCGTCCGCAAGCCCAAAAAGTCGAACTTTACTAGCCCAGCGTCTTCGATGTCGTTTTTATCGAACTGCACCACCAGGCCAGAGCCATCTTCATCGCACAGCAGCGGCGAGAAATCGGTCAGTTTGGTGGGCGCAATGACGACGCCCCCCGCGTGCTTACCGGTACCCCGGGTGGTGCCCTCTAGCTTGAGGGCCATTTCCCAGATCTCTTCGGCTTCGTCGTCGTTGCCGATAAACTCTTTCAGTGCCGGTTCTTGCTCTATCGCTTTGGCAAGCGTCATACCCACTTCAAAGGGGATCAGCTTAGAGAGCTTATCGCCTAAGGAGTAAGGCCGCCCCTGAGCGCGCGCCACGTCGCGCACCACCGCTTTTGCAGCCATGGTGCCAAAGGTGACAATCTGAGATACCGCATTGCGGCCGTAACGATTAGCTACATATTCAATCACTTTGTCGCGCTTTTCCATGCAAAAGTCGACGTCAAAGTCGGGCATGGAGACACGCTCAGGATTAAGAAAGCGTTCGAACAGCAGATCGTAGCCAATGGGATCAAGATCGGTAATTTTTTGCGCGTAAGCCACTAATGAGCCCGCACCGGAACCACGCCCTGGGCCGACTGGCACGTTGTTATCCTTGGCCCACTGGATAAAGTCCATCACGATCAGGAAGTAACCAGGAAACCCCATCTGGATAATAACGTTCAGCTCAAACTCAAGCCTGTCACGGTAACGTTGATCAATCTCGCGATATGAATCGCTATCGCGGGGGTACTGTTCAACAGGGAACAGAAAATCTAACCGTTCAGTGAGGCCGTCATGGGAGACTTTGCGGAAAAACTCATCCTGCGTCATCCCTTCGGGAATTTCGAACTCAGGTAGGAAAATTTCGCCCAACCGTACATCAACGCTACACCGCTCGGCGATCATAACGCTGTTCTCAAGCGCCTCAGGAATATCAGCAAACAGTGCTGCCATCTCCTCAGGACTTTTTAGGTACTGCTCTTCGGTGTAGCGTCGTTCACGGCGCGGATCATCCAAGGCCTTGCCTTCACCGATGGCAACGCGGGTTTCGTGCGCCCAAAAGTCCTCCCGCTCTAAAAAGCGCACGTCATTGGTCGCTACCACTGGGGTATTCGACTCAATCGCAAGCTTCACACTCGCGTGAACGCAGTCTTCTTCAAGTGGCCGCCCGGTACGGATTAACTCCAAATAAAAACGGTCTGGAAAGGCGCGCTGCCACTCTTCCAACAGCTCTCGGGCTTCGCGCTCATGATCAGACAGCAAGTGACGACCTATCTCGCCTTCACGCCCGCCTGATAGCGCAATCAGTCCTTCGCTTTGCGCTAGCACCCACTGTTTGTCCAGAATGGCTCGCCCTTGGCGCTGGCCATCGGTCCACCCTTTAGAAATCAATTCAGTGAGATTGCGGTAACCCACATCGTTCATCGCCAGCAGCGTAATGCGATACGGATGGGCCTCATCATGGGGGTTGTACAACCATAAGTCGCTACCGATGATGGGCTTCAGGCCAGCGCCCTGCGCCGCTTTGTAGAACTTAACCAAACCAAACAAGTTAGCTTCATCGGTTAAGGCCAGAGCCGGCATCCCGCGCTCAGCGGTGGTACTGACCAGTGACTTGAGTTTTACCAAGCCATCAACCAGGGAGTATTCACTGTGCAAACGTAGATGAACAAACGGAACCGTCATGGGACTCTCAGCAACAAAGCTAGATAAATAGAAAATGCTTACAGCAGCGCTAACTGACGCTGAACCGGCGCAAAGCTCCGGCGGTGTTCGGCAAGCGGCCCGTGGGCAGACAGTGCCGCTAAATGTTCTTTCGTTGGATAACCTTTATGGCGGGCAAAGCCATAATCAGGATAGCGCAGATCAAGCTCAGCCATCTGAGCATCTCTGGCCACCTTGGCTAAAATTGACGCAGCGGCGATCGCAGGATGACGGGCATCGCCTTTTACCACCGCTTGCCCAGGAAGCTCGTGCCCAGGCAACCGATTACCATCGACCAATAAATATTCAGCCGCGGGTGTTAAAGCATCAATGGCACGCCGCATAGCAAGATGAGTGGCATGGTAGATATTTAGCTGATCAACCTCAGCAGCACTGGCCTCGGCCACAGCAAACGCTAACGCACGTTCGCGAATCAGCACATCCAGCGCTTCGCGTTTTTTAGCAGTGAGCTTTTTTGAATCCGTCAGCCCCTCAATAGGGCGACTAAGATCAAGAATCACCGCCGATGCCACAACACTGCCAATCAGAGGCCCACGCCCAACTTCGTCAACGCCCGCTAAGAAGTCACCACGATAGTCGATCACTAAGGGGGGATAATCAGTCGGCTTAACGGCCATGATGACCCTCTTCGTAGGAAACTATTTCGTCGCTAGCCAATGGCTGGCCCGCCGCCAGAGAGGTAATTGCTTGTGCCGCTCGTTGGCTGGCATTGCGCTGTAACGCACGATGCATATCGGCAAAGCGTGCCTCCAGGGCGTTACGTGCTTGGGCATTATTAAGCATTTCGTCGAGCCGATCAGCGATCGTTTCTGGTGAGGCGGCGTCCTGGATCAGCTCGGGCACAACGCCCTCTTGAGCAATCAAATTGGGTAGTGAAATCCATGCTGTTTTCACCAAGCGCTTTGCCAGCCAATGAGTTATCGGCGCCATTTTATAAGCCACCAGCATTGACCGATGACATAGCATGGCTTCTAGCGCGGCGGTGCCCGAGGCCAGCAACACAGCATCGCTGGCTACCATCGCCTCGCGAGCCTGCCCTTCCAAGAGCATGACACGCTCGCTTAACGTGGGGTAGTTTGCCAGGAGCTGGGTAATTTCTTGATAACGCTGGCGGGTCGCTGCGGGAATGACCACATGCAGTGATTCATTACGCTGACAGAGCAGCTCAGCAGCGCGTAAAAACGTATCACCAAGAAAGCGTATTTCATTACCCCGCGAACCAGGCAGTATTGCCAGAACAGGGGCTTGAGCAGGCAATGCGAGTATCTGGCGAGCCGCTTGGCGATCATTCTCAAGCGGTAATTCATCCGCTAATGGATGACCAACAAAGGCGACCGGCACCTGGTGCTGATGGTAAAAGTCAGCCTCAAACGGCAGTAGCGTCAGCATGCCATCAACCGCCTTGGCGATCTTTTTCACCCGCCCTTGCCGCCATGCCCATACCGAAGGGCTGACATAGTGAGCTGTCTTTAATCCGGCGGCACGCAGCTGTTTTTCAAGACCAATATTGAAGTCAGGCGCGTCAATGCCAATCATAATATCCGGCTGCCAGGCGAGCGCTTCTTCACGCAGAATCCGGCGCACGCGAATGAGCTCTGGCAAGTGCTTGATGACTTCAACAAGCCCCATCACCGATAATGTTTCAAGGGGAAAGCGGCTCGTCAGACCCTGCGCTTCCATGCGAGGCCCGCCCAGCCCACGAAACTCAATGTTGGGGTGGCGCAGCTTCAGCTCGTGCATCAACCCTGCCCCAAGGATATCCCCGGAGAGTTCGCCTGCAACAATGTAGACGCGCTGAAGTGTCATGATGACGGGAGAAGTAGTGGCATTTGAATCCATCGTTGATGTCGGCTAGACATCAATGTCATTAGCGGACGATACCGCGCGTTGACCGCTCAATAGAGTCGGCAAACGTGGTGACTTCGGGCAGGTCGAATCGGCTGCGCATTTCGCTAACCGCCTGCTCGACAGTTAAGCCCTGGCGGTATACCAGTTTGTAGGCACTGCTTAATGCATTGATCGCGTCTCGACTAAAGCCACGGCGCTTCAAGCCAACAAGATTAAGGCCTCGCGCTTCAGCAGGGTTGCCATTGATCATCACATAGGCGGGCGTGTCTTTGGTAATAATCGACCCGCCTCCGGCCATCGCATGTTCACCAAAGTGACAAAACTGGTGAACAGCCGCAAGGCCACCCAAAATAGCGTGATCACCGAGAACAACATGACCTGCCAAAGTGACTTGGTTAGCTAGGATACAGTCGTTGCCAATCACACAGTCATGACCGACATGAACATACGCCATGAATAGGTTACGC
>NZ_JABUZF010000272.1:14432-30169 GCF_014897885.1 Halomonas sp. 3D7M
CGGTACCACGGTGGAGAGTAACGCCTTCACGAACAACGTTATCATCCCCCATTACCAAGCGCGTTGGCTCGCCGGCGTATTTTTTGTCTTGGCAGTCTTCTCCTACCGAAGCAAACTGAAAAATTCGCGTACGTTCACCGAGAACGGTAGGCCCTTTAATCACCACATGGGGGCCTATCACAGAGCCAGCGCCAATCGTGACGTCTGGCCCAATAACACTAAACGGGCCAACCTCAACGTCGTCAGCAAGCTGCGCTTTGGGATCAACCAGTGCAGTAGGATGTATCAAGCGACCTTCCTCTCAGCACAAATAATTTCCGCCTCGCAGGCTAATTCACCATCAACCGTGGCACGGCAGGCGAACTTCCAAATACCACGTTTCCCACGGATGACATTGGCTTCCAGGACTAACTGGTCCCCCGGCATAACAGGGCGCTTGAAGCGCACATTATCGCTTCCTACTAGATAGTACACATAGCCGTCAGCGGGCAGCTTATTGACCGTTTTAAAGCCTAAAATACCGCACACCTGAGCCAGCGCCTCTAAGACTAAAACACCTGGCATAATGGGATGGTGCGGGAAATGGCCATTAAAAAACGGTTCATTAATACTGACATTTTTGTACGCAACGATGGATTCACCCACGGTTAATTGCGTTACTCGGTCCACCAGCAAAAACGGGTAGCGATGAGGCAAGTATTCGCGAATTTCGTTAATATCCATAACCATCGTAACGACCTCTAAAATGACAAAAGGCCCGAATCATATCAGGCACGCACCAGCAAAGTTGCTGGTTAAAAAGCAGTGAATTATAACCTGCTGCTATGCAGCCTCAAGCTAGCTGTAGCTATATTGCTGCCAAAACTCTACTTGCTGCGATGGCTTTTCTCTAAACGAGATAAACGCTTGGCTATTTCATCTAGCTGTTTAAATCGCACCGCATTCTTGCGCCATTGGGTATTATTCATGGCACCAGTACCCGATGAATAGACACCTGGTTCATGAATCGAATTGGTCACTAGACTCATCCCCGTTACCTGCACACCGTCACAAATAGAAAGGTGTCCGGACAGTCCAACGCCCCCTCCGAGCATACAGTGCTTACCCACTGTCGTGGAGCCAGCAATGCCAACACATCCCGCTAATGCGCTGTGATCACCAATGATCACGTTATGCGCAATCTGTACCTGGCTATCGATTTTTACATCGTTGCCAATGACAGTGTCTCCCAACGCGCCACGGTCAATGCTTGAGCAGCTACCGACTTCAACATCATCGCCTAGCACAACCCCGCCTAATTGAGCGATTTTGTGCCATCCGGCCCCGTCATGGGCAAAGCCGAAACCATCACCACCGATCACACAGCCGCTTTGCAAAATCACTCGCTTGCCCACAACAACACCGTGGCAAACAGTAACGTTGGCGTGTAGCCGCGTATCGTCGCCAATCACGCTATCGGCACCAATCACACTGCCAGCACCAACAACCACACGCTCACCTAACACGACGCCGGCTTCAATCACCGCATGCGCTTGAACAGACACACCGTTGCCCAACATAGCGTCATCCGCTACAACCGCTGTGGGGTGAATACCAGTCACATCCCGAGCAGGTAACGGATCGAATAGCTGGGAAAGCTTTGCGTAACCTAAATAAGGATTCGCCATCTCTAAACGCGGAACAGGGCAATTCTTGCCATGCTCAGGATGAAGCAACACTGCCGCTGCTTTTGTGGTTGCTAGATCTTTTAAATACGCACGATTAGCGAGAAATGCGACTTGATCAGGCGCTGCCTCTTTAAGCGTTGCGAGACCCCGAATCGGCTGTTCGGCGTCGCCTTCAAAATCGACGTCCAAGTGACGTGCAATCTGCGCAAGGGTAAGGTGATGAGGAGCGTGCGTCATGGGAGCCCAGAGAAACATGGGTGCGGACTAGCCGCACCAACAGTCCTAAAATTAGTTTAGCGAATCAAAAATCTGTGTGACCTCATTAGTCACATTAGGCAGGTCAGTTGATGAGTGCAACACCCCTTGAGGCTCTACCAGAACATCAATGTTGTGACGCTCTAACACCTGCTCTACCGCTTGTTCCAGCTTGGGCTCAGCGCCTTCAAGGAACCGCTGCTCAGACGCTTGCTGCGCTTGGAGCACTTCACGGCGCAGCTGCTCAAAGCGGCTACCCTTCTGCTGAAGTTCAGCAATTAGCGGATCTCGCTGAGACTGAGACATTGTCTCACCTTCACGCTGTAAACGCTCTTGTATGCGTTGAAGCTCTTCTCCTAACGCTTGAGCCTCGCGCTGCTGGTTACCGATTTGGCCTTCCAGTTGGCTCAACGATGACTGAGCCGACTGTGTATTCATCAACGCAGCACGCCAATCAAGCACTGCCACTTCAGCGGCAATGGCGTAGGCGGGAAGCGTCATGGCGCCAAATAGGCACACAGCTGCTGTCAGTTTACGCATCGTGTTAACTCCTTTTTATTAGGTAGGTACCAACGTATCCCACCATGTTAGAACGTTTGGCCCAGCGAGAACTGGAAGAACTGGGTATCGTCACCGCTTTTATCGCTTAACGGTTCTGCAACGCTGAAGGTCAACGGGCCTACCGGCGTTAGCCACGAAAGGCCGATACCAACGCTGTAACGCAAGTCACCCAGGTCGACTCCAGAACTACATTGCTGGCGCCCAATATCTGCTTCCTGCACATCATAGCAAGAACTCAAGAAGGTATTACCCGCGTCGAGGAAGAGCGACGGTTGAATCGCACGCTGGTCTTCCACAAAGGGCATTGGGAAGAGCACTTCTGCCGACCCTTCTACCAAGATATTACCGCCCAACGTACGGTCACGTCCGCCATCTCGAGTCGGTGTTGTACGCTGTCCCAGGGTATTCGATGTAAAACCACGCACTGAACCTAAGCCACCCGCATAAAAGTTCTCATAGAACGGATAAGGATCATTGCTACCCAGCGTGTCGGCATAGCCTAGATTACCGGTAAACTTCAACGCCCAAGTCTGGTCATCGTTGATCGGGAACAGCTGCTGGGCACGAGCACGCAGCTTGTAGTATTCCGCATCACTACCAGGGACACCTGTTTCTAGCGAGACACGCTGATAGTTACCCGCTGTTGGCATAATGCCACGGTTCAAGTTATTACGTGTCCAGCTTGCCGTTAGCTTCAGGCTTTGTGCGTCATCGCCTTGATCTTCGACGTAACGAATGATTTCTGAGGCAGAGTCGTCATAGGTTTTAATCGTGAGTTCTTCAATACTGGCGCCAAAGTTCAGACGGGAAAGCTCGCTGATGGGGTAACCGAAGTTAATACCAGCACCGTAAGCATCGGTGGAGAACGTCGAAATATCGGAGTCGCCGTAATCCGTTTCCCGATAAAACAGGTTATAACCGCGCGAAATACCATCCAGTGTCCAGTAGGGATCCGTAAATGCGAAGTTAACGCTGGTAAACGTATCACTACGTTGCGCACCTACGTTGACGCGGTTACCGGTACCTAGGAAGTTATTTTGCGCCAAACCGACACCATAAATTCCCCCTGCACTTTGCGAGAAGCCGACACTGGCAGATACCGAGCCAGACGGTTGCTCTTCGACGTTATACGTTACGTCTAGCAAGTCGGGCTGCCCCGGAACCGGTTGCGTATCAACCTCTACCTGGCTGAAAAAGCCAAGACGCTCCAAGCGTTGACGCGACTGAGTAATCGACTCAGTCGAGGCAGGCGCCCCCTCTAACTGGATCATTTCTCGACGCAATACTTCGTCTTGCGTTGTGGTATTGCCGTAAAACTCAATACGACGTACATAAGTTCGCTGACCAGGGTTGACCGCGATCACTAAATCAACCGTTTCACCATCACCGGCCATTTCAGGGATACCTTGAACTTCAGCAAACGCAAAGCCTTCCGCCCCAAGACGCTGACGAAGCGCCTCGGTAGACGCGTTGAGATCCCCACGAGAGAACGTATCACCACGGTTAATAGTCAGTAGCTCGTTCGCTTCGTTTTCGCTAATTTGCAGGTCACCTGCAAAACGAATGTCGCCTACTTGGAACTGGTTGCCCTCATCAATATTTAACGTGATGAAGATCTCTGACTTTTCAGGACCAATGGAAACCTGTGTTGAGGTGACATCAAAATTGACGTAACCACGATCCAAGTAAAAGGAGCGTAACCGCTCAATGTCCCCTGCCAACGCTTCGCGGGAATACTCATCTTTAGAGAACCAACCAAAAACACGCCCTGGCCGATCATTTAGCTCAAATACGTCGCGCAGCGTGTCATCGTCGAACGCTTCATTGCCCACGATGTTGATCTGGCGGATTTTAGCGACTTCACCTTCGTTAACATTGATATTAACCTGAACACGGCCTTCATCAATTTCGTCAACTTCAACATCGATACCGGCGCTGTAGCGCCCCTGAGCTTGATAAACCCCTTCAAGCTCACGCTGAATCTCTTCCAACGTGGAAAGTTGGAGCACCTGCCCCTCAGAAAGACCTGATTCGCGCAGACCGTTGCGCAGATCCTCATCAGAAATCTGCTGATTCCCTTCGATGTTCAAGCGCGCGATCGTCGGGCGCTCAACCACCTGGATAATCAACACATCTCCTTCGCGCGCGAGGGAAACATCTTCAAACAAACCTGTGGCAAACAAATCTCGCGCAGCGGCAGCAAGCTGCTGTTCGCTAACGCGATCATTGGCATTGACGGGAAACGCATTAAAGACCGAGGCGGCAGATACCCGCTGCAGTCCTTCCACACGAATGTCGGAAACATCAAAGGATTGTGCTTGGGCAGTGCTGGTACCTACCAACAACAATGCCGCCATTCCAAGGGTCTTGATTTTCATGCAGTCAGTTCGCTCGCGTTGGTCTGCCCATCATTCCAGATAGGCACCATATACATTTGTGCAGGCAGATGACAAGGCATCCAGCGCCCTACACGCGTCATTACCACAGGCGCATCAGATCAAAATAGAGAGCCATCAACATTAGGGTGCCTACCATGGCAAGCCCAATACGCAACCCTACTGCTTGCGTTTGCTCAGAGACCGGCCGCCCACGCACGACCTCTATAAAATAATAAAGTAAATGCCCACCATCGAGCACGGGTATTGGCAGTAGATTAAGCACGCCAAGGCTGATAGAAAGATACGCTAGAAAGCCTACGAACGCTTCCATCCCCGCACGAGCAGAGTCACCTGATATCTGCGCGATGGTAATCGGCCCCGAAAGGTTCGACGGTGAAATAAGCCCCACCAGCATCTTACGGATAGCATCTACTGTCAGCAGCGTCATCTCACCTGTACGTGATAACGCTTGACCTACCGCTTCTACAGGCCCGTAACGAATTTCACGTTGAAACTCTTCAGGCCATGTTACCTGCTGCGCTCCGGCACCAATGTACCCAACCTCGACGCCACTCTCCAGCGTATTACGTCCAGGGGTTAAGGAAAGGCTACCCTGCTCATCACCACGCTGGTAACCCACCTCTAAGGTTTGGCCTGCATTCTCACGAATAACCGAGACAAACTGCATCCAGTCGTCAATTGGCTCGCCATCCAGAGACACAATACGATCACCCGCTCGCAGGCCAGCTTGTGCAGCCGCCTGGCCATCAATCACTTGGCCTAGCACTGCGGGTACGTTCGGGCGCCAAGGTGTAATGCCCAAACTCTGCATTGGCTGGGGCGGGTCCTGGCGAACCATGTAGTTGGCAACAGGAAGCTGATAAACCCGAGAGGCATTGGACCCTTCAGGCTGTGCCTCAAGCACCAGGTCGCCATTAAACCCGATCATAGAGACAAGCTTTAAATTAATCTCTTCCCAGGAGCGCATAGCATCTCCCTGGATAGAGGTAATTTCTGCGCCGTGAGAAAGCCCTGCCTCTGCCGCAGGAGAGTTAGGAGCAACATCGCCAACAATAGGAGCAACGGTTGTAGTGCCTGCAACGAATAGCGCCCAGTAAGCTACAATCGCAAGTAAAAAATTTGCAATCGGGCCAGCGGCAACAATAGCGATACGCTGCCATACGGTCTTGCGGTTAAACGCCTGATCTAATTGCTCTTCAGGTACAGGCGCTTCGCGCTCGTCGAGCATTTTTACGTAGCCGCCTAGCGGTATGGCCGCCACCGCGAACTCTGTGCCGTGACGATCAACGGTCGACCATAGCGGCTTACCAAAGCCGACTGAGAAACGTAGCACCTTTACACCGCAGCGCCGCGCCACCCAAAAATGGCCAAACTCGTGAAAGGTTACCAACAACCCCAGTACCACGATCACCGCTAATATGTTCTGTATCAGGCTCACTCTTCGCTCCTTTACACGACTCGCTGATCAACGATGGCTGATGCTAAGCGAACTACTGGCATACTATTAGCGCCGCCTGCTCCCGTGCCCACTGATCTGCAGATAATATCCGCTCAAGCGTGTCGGCACGCCCTTCAAACGGTAGAGCCATCACTTTTGCCACTACGTCAGCAATCGCGCTGAAGCCAAGCTGTCCTTCCAGAAAAGCCTCCACGGCGACCTCATTCGCCGCATTCAAAATCGCCGGTGCAGCGCCGCCCTTGTGCATAGCATCACGGGCGAGCGACAAGCAGGGGAAAAGCGCTTCATCGGGGGCTTCGAAATCCAGACGCGCCACCTGAAAAAGATCCAGCGTCTCAACACCCGCATCAATCCGTTCCGGCCATGCCAATCCATAAGCAATAGGCGTACGCATATCAGGATTACCCAGCTGCGCAATCACCGAGCCATCATCATAGGCAACCATCGAGTGAATAACGCTTTGCGGATGAACCACTACCTGTATCTGATCAGGCGTTGCATCAAATAGCCAGCACGCTTCAATAAGCTCTAAGCCTTTATTCATCAACGTCGCGCTATCGACGGAGATTTTGCGCCCCATTGACCAGTTAGGATGATGACAAGCCTGCTCAGGGGTCACCTTAGCGATATCTTCTGCCTGCCAGCCACGAAAAGGGCCGCCAGAGGCGGTGAGCAGCAGCTGGCGAACACCGTGCTGACGCAGTCCACCTCTATGCTCGGTAGGTAGACATTGGTAAATAGCATTATGTTCGGAATCAATCGGCAATAAGGTTGCACCTGAGCGCGCAACAGCGTCCATAAACAGCGCGCCACTCATCACTAGAGCTTCTTTATTGGCCAACAGTACGCGCTTACCTGACTCGGCAGCTGCTAGCGCAGGTAACAGGCCCGCTGCGCCAACAATAGCGGCCATCACGGTATCCACTTGCCTTTCTCGCGCCACCTGGCAAAGCGCCATAGCTCCTGAAAGAACCTTAGTAGAGAGCCCTGACGTTAAAAGTGCTTGCTGCAACCAGGCCGCATCCTCAGGGTCATGTAATACAGCGACTTCTGGGTGATGAAAGCGGCATTGCGCTAAGAGCACTTCTTTTGAGGTATGGGCCGTTAAGGCATAAACGCGATAGCGGTCTGGATATTGAGCAATGACATCAAGGGTGCTTTTACCAATTGAGCCTGTTGAACCAAGCACTGTAATACGCTGAACAGCTGGTTGGCTCATAGGGCGCTCACCTGGAGATGGATCACCTGCAAATAGAACAGCGCAAAAATAGGCACTGCTGCCGTCAGGCTATCAATACGATCCAGTACACCGCCATGGCCTGGCAAGAGCTGACTTGAATCTTTGATGCCCCGATAGCGTTTAAGCATACTTTCGAGAAGGTCACCAAGCACTGAAACCAGCGTCACTAAACCGGTAATCACTACCAGTGCGACACCGCCTATAAGGTTAATGGGCTGCCACACAGCGAACACAATTGCTAGCAATAGCGTGGCCGCAAGGCCGCCATAAACACCTTCCCAGGACTTACCTGGGCTCACTTTTGGAGCAAGCTTATTTTTTCCCCAACGCCTGCCAGCAAAGTAGGCGCCAATATCAGCGGTCCAGACTAACAACAGCACAAACAGCAGCCATACAGCGCCACTATCGCGGAGCACATTGAATCCTACCCAGCACGGCAGCAGCACCCACACACCCATGAGCAACCGCCGAGAAGTGGCTTGCCATTGGTTGGCAGTATCAGGGTAGTGGGTCACCCAATAAAGATTAATCCCCCACCCCACAGCAGCCAGCCAAAGCGGCCAAGCGGCAAACGCTGCTCCACCTAGCCACATTGCCAGCATTAACACTGCCATAACAGCTACCAGGGCAATTCGCGCTCCCTGACGGGCGACACCGGCCAAGTTGGTCCACTCCCAAGCACCTAGCAGCACAATTAGCGCTGTAAACAGTGCAAAGGCTCCACCTTGTAGTCCGAACAAGCCAGTCAGCGTCAGGGGCGCTAACCAAGCTGCTGTAATCATCCGCTGTTTAAGCACCTTGCGCCTCTATTTGTGCGTCGGTCATACCAAAACGACGGCGACGTAGGCAAAAATCGTCAAGCGCCTCATCAAGTGCCGCCCCGTTAAAATCTGGCCAGAGCAGTGGCGAAAAATGCAGTTCTGCGTAAGCTAACTGCCATAACATAAAGTTAGATAGCCGCTGCTCTCCGCTGGTGCGGATGCATAAATCTACCGGCGGTACATTGTGCGTATTCATCGCCGCATCAAGACGCGCCTCATCAATATCGGAAGCCGCTAACTCACCTGCGGCGACTTGCTCCGCCAACTGTCTAGCCGCTCGCGCAAGGTCCCATTGACCACCGTAGTTGGCCGCAATCACCAGATGCATACCGGTATTCTCTGCGGTTAACGACTCGGCACGCTGAATATGCTTTTGGATCGCATGGGAAAAACCACGCTGTTCGCCAATAATTGACAGGCGAATATTACGCTCATGGAGCTTTTTGACCTCGCGCTTAAGCGCCATCAAAAAAAGCTCCATCAAGGCATTCACCTCAGCCGCTGGGCGCTTCCAGTTTTCACTTGAAAAAGCAAAAAGACTCAGTGTCTGAACGCCGCGCTGCGCAGCGCGTTCAATAACCGCTCGAACGGCTTCGACACCGGCTCGGTGACCGCGCACTCCGGAAAGCCCACGTGCCCGCGCCCAGCGGTTATTACCATCCATAATAATAGCAACATGGGCTGGCGGCGCCTCCTCGGACCGAGAAGGCGTCGCGCCATCCTGCTGCGCTTGGGGAAGCTGCGGAGACGTCATGGGTTCTCGCACCAAAGATCAGTCATAGTAAAGCCAAGCGATGACCCACGGGCAGCCAAGCCCCCCGTGGTTGATTGAAAGCAGGTAGCTATTTTTAGACTAATAACTATACCTGCATGAGATCTTGTTCTTTTGCGGCAAGCGCTTTATCGACCTCAGCAATATACTTATCCGTCAACTTCTGGATTTCGTCTTCACCCTGGCGCTGATCGTCTTCAGTAATTTCTTTATCCTTCAACAAAGACTTAAAATCACCGTTGGCATCACGACGTACGTTACGCACCGCCACGCGCGCATGTTCAGCTTCGCTACGCGCCTGCTTGATGTAACCTTTGCGCGTTTCTTCGGTCAACATCGGCATCGGCACGCGAATGACATTGCCGGCGCTGGCAGGATTGAGCCCCAGATCAGAGGTCATAATTGCCTTTTCAATCTTGGGCACCATGCCCTGCTCCCAAGGCGCCACTGTCAGCGTACGAGCATCTTCCACGTTAACAGAAGCCACTTGATTTAGCGGCACCTGACCACCGTAATAATCAACGGTAACAGCGTCGAGAATACTGGGATGAGCACGCCCCGTACGGATTTTGTTGAAGTTGCTGTGCAGCGCTTCAACGCTTTTCTTCATGCGAGATTCTGCATCTTTCTTGATGTCATTGATCACGATATTACCCTCTGTCTATCAGCGTGCCTTCCTTGCCCCCTACTACCAAATTCAGCAGGGCACCAGGCTTATTCATATCAAATACCCGCACCGGCATATTATGGTCACGTACCAGGCAGATTGCGGTCAAATCCATAACGCCCAATTTTTGGTCTAGGGCATCGTCGTAAGAGAGCTGGTCATACTTCACGGCATCGGGATGTTTAACCGGATCTTTATTGTACACGCCGTCTACTTTGGTGGCCTTGATCACCACGTCAACATCTACTTCAATACCACGTAAGCAGGCTGCAGAGTCGGTCGTAAAGAAAGGATTACCCGTTCCCGCTGAAAACAGCACCACGTCTCCCGACGTTAAGTAGCGGATGGCGGTGCGGCGGTCGTAATGCTCTACCACACCACTCATGGGAATCGCTGACATTACCCGCGAGCGAATATTGGAACGCTCAAGCGCATCTCGCATTGCTAGCGCATTCATCACGGTTGCCAGCATTCCCATGTGGTCACCCGTCACCCGATCCATGCCGGCTTCATTAAGCGCCGCGCCACGAAATAGGTTTCCACCACCAATCACGATCCCCACCTGAACGCCAATACCAACCAATTGGCCGATCTCTAACGCCATACGATCCAGCACTTTCGGATCAATACCAAAATCGTGCTCACCCATTAGCGCTTCGCCAGACAACTTCAGCAAAATACGTTTGTATTTTGATTTCGACTTTTCAGTCTTACTGGCAGCAACTGCGGGGGCGGACTCTTGAACTTCACGTGACATGGCATCTCTCCTGAGGCAGACCTGAACACAGGCGGGCGAGACGACCCCTGTTTTTCACAGGGGCCGGATACACAAAAGCGTGCGCTCGCGCGCACGCCATCTTCTTTCTGAAACCTCTGACCTTAGCGACGGCCAGCCTGTTCCATAACTTCTTTAGCAAAGTCGACTTCTTCTTTCTCGATGCCTTCGCCCACTTCAAAGCGAGTGAAGCTAACCACTTCGCCACCCGCCGCTTTCACGAACTCGGCAACGGATTGGTTCGGGTCTTTAACGAACGGCTGTTCGGTCAGACTGTTCTCGGCCAAGTACTTTTTCAGACGGCCTTGAACCATTTTCTCAGCGATCTGCTCAGGCTTACCGGCCATGTCCGGCTGGGCCAGAATAATCGCTTTTTCTTTGTCCAGCTCTTCCTGCGGCATATCTTCGGGGTGCGCAACCGACGGATTGATCGCTGCTACGTGCATAGCAACGTCTTTAGCAGCTTCCGTGCTACCACCTTTCAGAACGGTCAAGACGCCGATACGGCCGCCGTGAACGTATTCGCCTACAAGGCCACCTTCAACAGCGTTCACAACAACGGCACGACGCACACCGATATTCTCGCCGATTTTCTGTACCAGCTGCTCACGAGTAGACTCGAGGTCGCCAGCCATTACCGCTGCAACGTCTTCATTTTTTGCCGCAAAGAACGCATCCGCGATCTTGTTGGTGAAAGCGATGAAGTTGTCGTCACGGGCAACGAAATCAGTTTCGGAGTTGATCTCGACCATTACGCCGTAGCTGCCGTCTTCTGCTACGCGAGTAACAACGGCACCTTCTGCAGCGGTACGGCCCGCTTTTTTCGCGGCTTTAAGGCCAGAGCTTTTACGCAGGTTCTCGATTGCAACTTCGATATCACCGTCGGCTTCAGTAAGTGCTTTTTTACACTCCATCATGCCAAGACCGGTACGTTCGCGCAGTTCCTTAACCTGAGAGGCGCTGATAGCAGCCATGAGTTTTCACCTCGGAAATGGTTCTAGCTGAAAGTTAAACGCGCTACAGAGTATAGGCTCGGTAGATGACCGTTGCGTATCACTTTGTAGAGCATTCGCCGGCATTAAGCGTCCGGCATAATCGGCCCACTTGAGCGAACTCAAAGCGGGAAAAAGGGGGCATAAGGCCCCCTCTTAAACATGATGCGGCTTATCTGGCCGCCGCACCACTGCAACCGTTACTCGGCAGCAGCGTCAGTGTCGGCAGAAGCGGCTTCTTCAGTCACTTCAACAAACTCTTCCGGACGACCTTCTTTTGCACGACCACACGCGTCAGCAATTGCTTTCACGTAGATCTGAATAGCGCGGATGGAGTCGTCGTTACCCGGGATAACGTAATCAACGCCATCTGGGTTTGAGTTGGTATCTACCACACCAATAACCGGGATACCCAGTTTGTTGGCTTCGTTGATCGCGATGCGCTCGTGGTCAACATCGATAACGAACAGCGCGTCAGGAAGGCCGCCCATGTTCTTGATACCGCCGATAGAACGCTCAAGCTTCTCTTGCTCGCGAGTTGCCATCAAGACTTCTTTCTTGGTCAGCTTCTCGAACGTGCCGTCTTCGCGCATGGTTTCAAGATCACGCAGACGCTTGATGGACTGACGAATGGTCTTGAAGTTAGTCAGCATACCACCCAACCAGCGATGGTTGACGAACGGCTGGTTAACGCGGTTTGCTTCTTCTTTGATGATCTTGCTAGCGCTGCGCTTGGTGCCAACAAACAAAATTTTGTTGTTGGATGCCGCCATCTTCTCAACCACGTCGATCGCTTCGTTCAGCGCCGGCAAAGTGTGCTCGAGGTTGATGATATGAATCTTGTTGCGCGCGCCGAAGATGAATTTACCCATCTTCGGATTCCAGTACTTGGTTTGGTGACCGAAGTGAGCACCTGCTTTCAGCAGGTCACGCATATTAACGTGAGACATGATAAAACTCCTGAAACTCGGGTTAGGCCTCCACGCACCCCATGGATCCGACCAGTGGCATCGTCAGACGCTGCCAGCGGCACCCGGGACCATGTGCCGGTGCATGTGTGTTTTCAAGGCTTGCTGTTTAGTAACACAGATTTCTGCATTACGTTTAAATAGCCTTTCTGCAGATGACCAACCGACAAAGAAGCATCGGATGGCGATTGCAGGAAAGCGCGCGGCTTTATACCATAGATCATTACCAAGATGAAGTCACAGCGCATGTAACGGTCTTAATTTACCGCTCACCATTGCCGTTCACCACTTACTTTAGAACCCACATCGAGAATTCATGAACGTTCCTATCAAGACGCCTTCTGAAATCGAGAAAATGCGTGAAGCCGGGCGCCAAGCCGCCAGCGTCATTGAAATGATCACCCCCCACATCAAGGCGGGGATCTCTACGGGTGAAATTGATCGCCTGTGCCACGATTTTATTGTTAACAATTTGGGCTCTACACCTGCCCCGCTGAACTACCACGGTTTTCCGAAAGCAACCTGTACATCAATCAATCACGTGGTCTGCCATGGCATTCCTGATGATGCCAAAAAATTGAAGAACGGCGATATCATGAATTTGGATATCACCGTCAAAACAACTGACGGCTACCACGGTGATTCCAGCGTGATGTTCGTCATCGGCGATACGATCCAGGGCGAGCGCTTATGCCGTATCACCCAAGAGTGCCTGTACAAAAGCATTGAGCTAGTAAAGCCAGGCGTACACCTTTCGGAACTTGCCCGCGTTATTCAGCAACATGCTGAAGCACACGGCTACTCCGTAGTGCGCGACTTCTGCGGCCACGGCATCGGCGCCGATTTCCACGAAGATCCGCAGTTTCTTCACTATGATGGCTATGCACCCGATGCCGACATCCCGCTGGAAGCCGGCATGTGTTTTACTATCGAACCAATGATTAACGTAGGCGGCTATAAAACCAAGGTGCTACGCGATGGTTGGACAGCGGTCACTAAGGATCGAAGCTTATCTGCCCAGTGGGAGCACACGCTGCTGGTCACAGAAACCGGTGTTGACGTGCTGACTGCACGCAGCGACGAAGACTTCAGTTTTCTAAATCGCTGATGCTTCTTCATCACTACCGGTTCGAGCCGGACACCACGCTGTACGATCTCGCCATGTTTCGCACCGAACTCGCCGGATCACGCTCTCCTATTGCGCCGTTTAAGGCGGCGCTGCGGGAGCTACAAGCCAAGCTGGATGAGCAGTTTCGTTCCGGGGCTGATATACGCGACCTAGTCCGCGGGCGAGCGTGGTATCTGGATCAGCTGCTAGCCATTGCCTGGGCGCAGCACAACTGGCCTGACGATGGCGTTGCCCTGGTGGCAGTGGGTGGTTACGGCCGAGGCGAGCTACACCCGCACTCAGACATCGACCTCCTGCTGCTACTGGCGCATGACGATGACACCCCTTATCGCGAGTCGCTAAGCGCTTTCATTACCTTCTTATGGGATATCGGTCTTGAGATCGGCCATAGCGTGCGCTCGCTTAATGACTGTGAGCGGGAAGCTGAAGCTGATGTCACCGTGATGACCAACCTGTTGGAGTCGCGACTCATTGCTGGCCCCGAACATCTTCGCCAAAAGATGCGTGAACGCCTTAGCGCCGAGCATATTTGGCCTGCTGACCGTTTTTTCGAAGCCAAGTGGCAAGAACAAATTGCCCGCCACTATCGCTACAACAACTCGGAATACCACTTAGAGCCAAACCTGAAAAGCTCCCCAGGCGGCCTACGTGATATTCAAATGATTGGTTGGGTCGCTAAACGCCATTTCGACACTGAGCACTATGCTGATATCGTCGCAAATGGCTTTATGAATGATGCCGAACTGCGCATTCTAAGCCAGGGCCAAGCCTTTTTATGGCAGGTGCGTTATACCCTGCACATGCTAACAGGCCGCGCCGAAGATCGATTGCTGTTTGATCACCAACGTACCATTGCCGAAATGTTTGGCTTTAGGGATACCCCTGAGCGCTTAGCAGTTGAACAGTTCATGAAGCGCTACTATCGGCATGTAACCGCCCTGGCCGGGCTTAACGACATGCTGTTACAGCACTTTGATGAGGTTATCCTACGCGGCAAAGAAGCCTTGGAAACCGTTAAGCTGAACGAGCGCTTCGAAACCAAAGGCGGCTACATCCAAGCGCGCTCACGCAATCTGTTTCGTGAGCGACCGGCGGCCATGTTGGAACTGTTTCTGCTGATGGCAAAGCACCCGGAAATAGAAGGGGTACGCGCCGACACCATTCGCCTGATCCGCGATCATCGCCATCAAATTGATGATCACTACCGCGAAGACCCTCGCCATCAGCGGCTATTCATGTCCATTTTGCGGGCTCCCGGCAATGTCCCTCGCCAATTAAGGCGCATGAACCGTTACGGCATCTTGGGCAAGTATCTGCCAGAATTTGGTCGCGCGGTCGGGTTGATGCAACACGACCTATTCCACATTTACACGGTAGACGCCCATACCCTGCGCTTACTGAAGTTTTTACACGGCTTTCGCAAACCGGATGCCAAAGATGACTTCCCCGTCGCAGCCACGCTGATTCATCAACTGCCTAAAATGGATCTGCTGTGGATAGCAGGACTGTTTCACGATGTTGGCAAGGGCCGCGGCGGCGATCATTCTGAGATTGGTGCGCGTGATGTTGAGCAATTCTGCCACCGTCACCACGTCTCCCAACACGACACTAACTTACTGCGCTGGCTGGTGGAGCATCACCTGTTGATGTCTATGACCGCCCAGAAGCGCGACATTAGTGATCCCGACGTGATTCGCGACTTCGCTCTAACAGTGCGCGACGAGACCCGCTTAGACTATCTCTACGTGCTCACCGTTGCCGACATCAATGCAACCAACCCCACCCTGTGGAACGGCTGGCGTGCGTCGCTGTTGCGCCAGCTGCATGCTGAAACCAAGCGGGCACTGAGACGAGGGCTAAAAAACCCGCCCGACCGAGATGACTGGGTGCGCGAAACCCGTACCGAAGCCCGCTCGTTACTGCAAACAGTCGGCGTAGACAGCGCTCAGATTGATCAACTGTGGGAATCTCTTGGTGAAGACTATTTCCTTCAGTACGCCCCCAGCGAAATTGTCTGGCAGACCCAAGGTAT